>JAGVUH010000001.1 GCA_019136395.1 Gammaproteobacteria bacterium | reverse complement strand
GGCGGTTCCACCAGCAGGATCTGATCGCAGCCGACGCCGAAACGGCGATCCGCCAGGAAGCGGCACTGCTCCGGGCTCAGGGTCACCGCCTGCCTGACCCCATCGCAGACGACGAAGTCATTACCCAGACCCTGCATCTTGGTGAAGCGCAGCATCATCTCCGTGCCCCCCGTCGTGGCCAGGGTAATGCGGGTAAGCTCATGATATTGATATCGGTGCGCATCTCAGACCCGCGGTGATTTTCAGGAACACGCTGAGCATCGGCGTCATCAACAAGATGCTGGCATTGTGGGCGATGCCTTGGGTTCTCACAAGCCAATACGCTTGCCCTTGACCAAGTTGCCTGGCATGCGCGTAAATTGTCTTCCCCGACGCCCGGCAGGTGCTGAGCTTGATTGCTCCGGAGCAGCCTAATCGCTTCCCATGACGGAGGCCGTGCGCAGGGACCCCGGTCCTAGCAGGAATCGCCGGCCTGCGGGCCATGACCCGTCGTACCAGGCGCAACTGCCGGCGGCCCCGCGGTATCCAGGTCGCTACCGACCCAGACAACGGAGGACACATGTTCCAGGTCCGTATCCATGGCCGCGGGGGTCAGGGCGTCGTTACCGGCGCCGAGATGCTCTCCATCGCCGCCTTTCTTGAGGGTAAACATGCCCAGGCCTTTCCCAGCTTCGGCTCGGAGCGCACCGGGGCCCCGGTGGTCGCCTTCTGCCGGATTGATACCAAGGAGATCCGCTTGCGGGAGCCCATCATGGCCCCGGATGCCATCATCATCCAGGACCCGACCTTGCTGCATCAGGTGGACGTCTTTCAGGGGCTCAAGGCGGACGGCTACGTCCTGATCAACTCCGCCAAGAGTTTCACCGACCTGGGCATCGACGAGGTGTCGGTCCGGCTGCGCCCGGAGCGCCAGGCCTGCGTCCCAGCTACCGAGATTGCCCTCAAGCACTTGGGACGGCCCCTACCCAACGCCGTGCTACTCGGCGCCTTCGCCGGGCTGGCGGGGGAGATCTCCCTGCCGTCGGTGGTCTCCGCCATCCGTGACAAATTCACCGGCAAGGTCGCCGAGGGCAATATCGCCGCCGCTACCGCCGCCTGCGAGCAGGTCAGGGCCCAACTCGCCGCCTGCCAGCCGGTCAAGGAGCCACGCGCCGACCAACACCAGGAGGCGCGCTGATGGCCCTCAAGCAAATCGAAGGTTCCCACGGCGTCGCCGAGGCCGTTGCCCTCTGCCGGCCGGAAGTCATCTGCGCCTACCCCATCAGTCCTCAGACCCATATCGTCGAGGGCTTGGGGGAGATGGTGAAGGCTGGCGACCTGCGCGCCGAGTTCATCAACGTCGAGTCCGAGTTCGCCGCCATGTCGGTCGCCATCGGCGCCTCGGCGGCCGGGGCGCGCACCTACACCGCCACCGCCTCCCAGGGGCTCTTGTTCATGGTCGAGGCGGTCTATAACGCCTCCGGTCTGGGCCTGCCCATCGTCATGACCGTGGCCAATCGGGCCATCGGCGCCCCCATCAACATCTGGAACGACCACAGCGACACCATGAGCCAGCGCGACTGCGGCTGGCTGCAACTCTTCGCCGAGACCAACCAGGAGGCCCTGGACCTGCACATCCAGGCCTTCAAGATCGCCGAGGAGCTGTCCCTGCCGGTGATGGTGTGCATGGACGGCTTCATCCTCACCCACGCCTATGAGCGCCTGGACGTCCCGGCGGCGCCCCTGTCCATCGGCGCCATGGTCGGCCCCGAGGCCTACACCGAGGTGCGCTACCTGGCCCATCTCAAGCAGCGCCGCGCCCTGGACCTGATCCCCCGGGTGGCGGCCGAGTACAAGGCCATGTTCGGGCGCGACTCCGGCGGCCTGGTCCGTCCCTACCGACTGGAGGGGGCCCGGACGGCAGTGGTGGCCCTGGGCTCGGTGCTGGGCACCATCAAGGACACCGTCGATCATTTGCGGGACGCGGGTCATGCGATCGGCGTCCTGGGCATCACCTCCTTCCGCCCCTTCCCCCTCGAAGCGGTGCGCTATGCCCTGCGGGACGTGGAGCGCGTCATCGTCGTCGAGAAGTGCTTCGCCGTCGGCGTGGGTGGCATCCTCGCCATCAACCTTCGTCTCGCCCTGGACGGCACCCGTCAACCAGTCCAGCCTGGCCCGTGCCTTTGAGCGGGGCATGGCGGACCAGCTGGAGGCCATGACCTTCCTCGACCTCGACGAGGCCCTGGTGGAGCGGGTCCTGGAGCGCGAGCGCCTGGTGCGCCGTTCCGGTCCCGCCGCCGAGGCCATCCTGCGCGAAGTCGGCACCGTCGCCGCCAAGATTGCCTGAGGGGGAGACCATGAGCTACCAACCCGTCCGCTTCTACCAGACCGGCACCTTTACCGTCGGCAACCGCCTCCTCGACGAGCACGACCGCACCGTCCAGGCCATGCCGGTGCGGGCCAACTCCCTTACCTCCGGCCATCGCGCCTGCCAGGGCTGCGGGGAGGCCCTGGGGGCCCGGTACGCCATCGACGCCGCCGTCGCCGCCACCGATCGCCAGGTGATCGCCGCCAACGCCACCGGCTGCCTGGAGGTCTTCTCCACCCCCTACCCGGAGACCTCCTGGCAGATCCCCTGGATCCACTCCCTCTTCGGCAACACCGCCGCGGTGGCCACCGGTATCGCCGCCGCCTTGCGGGTCAAGGGCCGCGAGGACATCCGCGTCATCGCCCAGGGCGGTGACGGCGGCACCACCGACATTGGTTTCGGCTGCCTGTCCGGCATGTTCGAGCGCAACGACGACGTCCTCTATATCTGCTACGACAACGAGGCCTACATGAATACCGGCGTGCAGCGCTCCTCGGCGACGCCGCCGGCGGCCCGCACCGCCACCACCCTGCCGGTGGGCCCGGCGCCGGGCAACGTCTTCGGCCAGGGCAAGTACCTGCCCGCCATCGCCATGGCCCATGGTATCCCCTACGTCGCCACCGCCACCGTCGCCGATCTCCACGACCTGGAGTACAAGGTCAAGAAGGCCATCGGCATCCGCGGCGCCAAGTACCTGCACATCTTCGTGCCCTGCCCGCTGGGCTGGGGATCGGCCTCCCACGAGACCATCAAGCTGGCGCGCCTGGTCACCCAGTGCGGCCTCTTCCCGGTCTTCGAGGCCGAGCACGGCGAGATCACCGGCGTCGCCAAGATCCGCAAGCCCATCCCGGTGGAGGACTACCTGCGGCCTCAGCGGCGCTACGCCCACCTCTTCGGCAAGACCTCGGCCACCGAGACCCTGGCCCGGATCCAGGCGCTGGCCGACCGCAATATCCGCCACTACGGCCTGCTTGACGACGCGGGAGCCCGGCGATGAGCACTCCAACCAACAAGCCCTTTGCCATCACCCTCAAGGTCGGCTCCTCCCTCGCCAACAAGACCGGCTCCTGGCGCACCTTCCGCCCGGTCTATTTGGACCGGATGCCGCCCTGCAACCATCAGTGTCCGGCCGGAGAGAACATCCAGGCCTGGCTCTTTCACGCCGAGGAGGGCAACTACGAGCAGGCCTGGCGGCAGATCATGGCCGACAACCCCTTTCCGGCCATCATGGGGCGGGTCTGCTACCACACCTGCGAAAGCGCTTGTAACCGCGGCCAGGTCGACCAGGCGGTGGGCATCAACGCCGTGGAGCGCTTCCTCGGCGATCAGGCCCTCAAGTATGGCTGGGCCATCGAACCGGGCAAGCCGACGGGGAAGCGGGTGATGGTGGTCGGTGCCGGTCCCGCCGGCCTGTCCGCCGCCTATCACCTGGCCCGGCTGGGCCATGCCGTGACCGTCTTCGAGGCCAGCCCCAAGGCCGGGGGCATGATCCGTTATGGCATTCCCAAGTACCGCATGCCACGGGAGAAGCTCAACGCCGAGATCCAGCGCATCCAGGCCATGGGGGTGGAGATCCGCCTCAACAGCCGGGTGACGGACCTGCCAGGGACCCTGGCGGCGGGGGGCTACGACGCCTGCTTCCTGGCGGTCGGCCTGCAACGGGGCCAGCAGATGGCGATCCCCCAGACCGGCGGTCTGCCGGTCCTCGACGCCATCGGCGTGCTGCGGGCGGTGGAGCTGGAGGAACCGGTGGCCCTCCACGGCCACGTGGTGGTCAACGGCGGCGGCAACACCGCCATCGACGTCGCCCGCTCCGCCATCCGCCTGGGGGCACTGTCGGTGACGGTGGTGGTACGCCGTGGCCGGGAGTAGGTGGTGGTACGCCGTGGCCGGGAGTACATGCCGGCCCATCCCTCCGAGATCCGCGAGGGGCTGGAGGAGGGCATGCGCCTGCTCAACCTGCGCCAGATCTCCGCCATCCAGGATCGCACCCTGACCCTGGAGGTCATGGTGCCGGTGGAGGGCGGCCAGATCATCCGCTCCGGCCAGACCGAGACCATCGAGGCTGACGTTCTGGTCCAGGCCTTCGGTCAGACGGGGGATTTCGCCGCCTTCGACCAGCTCCCCGGTCTGGTCATCGCCGACGGGGCGGTCCAGGTCGGCCCGGACCTGCCCCCGGCGTCTTCGCCGGTGGGGACATGATCCCCTGGGCGCGCAACGCCACCGCCGCCATCGGCCTGGGAAAAAAGGCGGCCCGGCACATCGATGCCTGGCTGCGGGGCGCGCGTTATCAACCCCGGCCCAAGGCCGAGGTCGCCGACATCGGCAAGCTCAACACCTGGTATTACTCGGACGCCCCGCGCACCGTCCGCCCCCTGCTGGATGTGGTGCGCCGCACCAGTGGCTTCGCCGAGGTGGTGGGCAACCTGGACGAGGGCAACGCCCTGTTCGAGGCGCGGCGCTGCATGAGCTGTGGCAACTGCTTCGAGTGCGACAACTGCTACGGGGTCTGCCCCGACAACGCCGTCATCAAGCTGGGCCCGGGCAAGCGCTTCCGTTTCAACTACGACTACTGCAAGGGCTGCGGCATCTGCGCCGCCGAGTGCCCCTGCGGAGCGATCAAGATGGTGCCGGAGGAGATCTGAATGTCGCTTGCCCTCGCCAGCCGCCAGCCGCCAGCCGCCAGCCGCCAGCCGCCAGCAGGCTGGCGCGGCCCCCTTCGCGCTGGCCCCTGAGCCCTCGGCCTGAGGTGGAGGCTGGTCGCGACACGGATACGTGAGGCTGAAAGACTGGGCCTCCACCCTTCACCCCGAGGTGCAGGCACCATCTCGCGATGACCATCAATGCTGAAAGACGCCGCGGGCGTCTTCACCTTTACCCAAACCCTAAAACCCGTTGGCGGATCAGGAATCCTGTAGATGTCGGAAGAACTGAGAAAGAGCGCCCTGGACTATCACCGTTATCCCCGGCCCGGCAAGCTGGCGATCCAGGCCACCAAGCCCCTGGCCAATCAGCGCGACCTGGCCCTGGCCTATTCCCCCGGCGTCGCCGCGGCCTGCGAGGAGATCGCCGCCGATCCCCTCACCGCCGCCCACTACACCGCCCGCGGCAATCTGGTGGCGGTGATCAGCAACGGCACCGCCGTCCTGGGCCTGGGGGCCATCGGCGCCCTGGCCTCCAAGCCGGTGATGGAGGGCAAGGCGGTCCTCTTCAAGCAATTCGCCGACATCGACGTCTTCGATATCGAGATCGACGAACGGGACCCCGAGCAACTCATCGAAACCATCGCCCGGCTGGAGCCCTCCTTCGGCGGGATCAATCTCGAAGACATCAAGGCCCCCGACTGCTTCATCGTTGAAAAGGCCCTCAAGGCGCGGATGAAGATCCCCGTCTTCCACGATGACCAGCACGGCACTGCCATCGTCGTCGCCGCCGCCATCCGCAATGGCCTGATGCTGGTTGGTAAGGAGATCGAGGAGGCGCGTCTGGTCACCGCCGGGGCCGGGGCCGCCGCCCTGGCCTGCCTGGACCTGCTGGTGTCCCTGGGCATGCGGCGGGAGAACATCCTGGTCACCGATATCGCCGGCGTGGTCTACGCGGGCCGCACG
>JAGVUH010000186.1 GCA_019136395.1 Gammaproteobacteria bacterium | reverse complement strand
CCCAAATCCTCGCCCGCGAAGAGTGAGAAGCCTGCGGCCACACCCCCGCCGGCAAGGGCGGAGGGGCCCGCCGCCACACCTGCTCCGGCACGGAATGAAAAACCTGCCACCCCTCCCCCACTGACCATTGATACCAGCGAGTTGCTGGCGACGGCACCCGCTCTCGACCTGACTCGAATGCCGGAATCA
Organism: Gammaproteobacteria bacterium; assembly: GCA_019136395.1. Next base: position 10,619 of record JAGVUH010000186.1, on the reverse strand, counting down.
GCCCCGACGCCCCCCGTCGAGGTCCCACCCGAGGTCCAGCCCCCAGCCCCGGAGCGGGAAGAGGAGGAACCCGAATCGGTGCACATCCTGGAACCATATCCAGAACAGCCCGACACCAGCCAGGCCCCCTCCCCCTCCGTCTACCACGGGCCTAGCCTTTACATCGTCCAGATCACCCCCGAGATGGCCCCGGTGGCCAAGGTCGGCGGTCTGGGCGACGTGGTCTTCGGCCTGACGCGGGAACTGGCGATCCGCGGCAACCACGTCGAGATCATCCTGCCCAAGTACGACAACCTGCGCTACGATCATATTTTCGAGCTGCATGTCGCCTTTCAGGACCTGTGGGTGCCCTGGTACGAAGGGGCCATCCACTGCACCGTCTACTTTGGCTTCGTCCATGACCGTAAGTGCTTCTTCATCGAGCCCCACTCCCCGGACAACTTCTTCAACCGGGGGGCCATCTACGGCTTCAACGACGACCTGCTGCGCTACGCCTTCTTCTCCCGCGCGGCCATGGAGTTTATGTTCAAGGCCGGCAAGCACCCGGACATCATTCATTGCCACGACTGGCAGACGGCCCTGGTACCGGTCTTCCTCTATGAGATCTACCAGCATCTGGGCATGACCCATCCCCGGGTCTGCCTGACCATCCACAATTTCAAGCACCAGGGGGTCACCGGTCAGGAGTTGCTGCGCGCCACCGGGCTGGGGCGGCCGGAACACTTTTTCGATTACAGCCGGCTGCGCGACAACCACAATCCCCATGCCCTCAACCTGCTCAAGGGCGGCATCGTCTACGCCAACTTCACCACCACGGTCTCGCCGCGCTATGCCTTCGAGACCCGCGACGGCGGCCAGGGCTTCGGCCTGGAGCCGACCCTCCACACCCACCACCTCAAGTACGGCGGGGTGGTCAATGGCATCGACTATGACGTCTGGAATCCCGAGGTCGATCGCTACCTGCCGGTGCGCTTTGGCCTCGACACCCTCGACGGTAAGTACGATAACAAGCGCGCCCTGCGTCACCGCTTCATGCTGGCGGACAACGCCAAGCCCATCGTCGCCTTCATCGGCCGTCTCGACCCCCAGAAGGGCCTGGAACTGGTGCGCCACGCCATTTTCTATTGCCTGGAGCACGGCGCCCAATTCGTGCTGCTCGGCTCCAGCCCCGATGCACGCATCAACGCCGATTTCTGGGGCCTGAAGCAGATGCTCAACGACAGCCCGGATTGTCACCTGGAGATCGGTTACGACGAGGAGCTGTCACACCTCATTTACGCCGGCGCGGACCTGCTGCTGGTGCCCAGCCAGTTCGAGCCCTGCGGCCTGACCCAGCTCATCGCCCTGCGCTACGGCACCATCCCGGTGGTGCGCGCCGTGGGCGGCCTGGCGGACACCGTCTTCGACAAGGATTATTCCCACCGGCCCTTGCACGAGCGCAACGGCTACGTCTTCGAGAATTACGACCATCCGGGGCTGGAGTCGGCCCTGGGGCGGGCTATCGCCTGTTACTTCCATCACCCCGACCACTTCCGGGAGCTGATGAAGAACGCCATGCGCAGCGATTATTCCTGGAACATCCCCGGGATTGACTACCTGAATATCTACAACTATATCCGCGACAAATAATGGGCCGGAGCCCTGGGGGCGGCTGGGCAGGGGTTGCGACCCCGATCGGCCAGCCCCGGCCCTCCGGTCACCCCTCGCCCCTCGGCCAGCCTCAGCCCTTTGGCCACTCCTCCTCCCACGGCCAGCCTCAGCCCTCCCGCCAGTCGCCCTTCTGGTAGGTTCCCACCAGCTCCGCCCGGGCCAGGATATGCTCATCCATCATCGCCAGGAGCTGGTGCCGGGGGGGCGTCCCCAGATCCGGCAAGCGGCAATCCAGGGCGTAGAGCAGGTGAAAATAGCGGTGCCGGCCGATGGGCGGACAGGGTCCCCGGTAACCGGTCTCGCCCCAACTATTGAGGCCCTGGCCAATGCCGGCGGGCAAGGCCCGTGGTTTGATGCCGGCAGGCAGCCCCGGAAGCTCCGGGGGCAGGTTGTAGAGCAGCCAATGGTCCCAGACCATGCGGGGGGCCTGGGGATCCGGGGCGTCTGGGTCGTCGATCAGCAGCACCAGGCTCTGGCAACCCGCCGGGACGCCGCTCCAGGCCAGGTCCGGGGAGATATCCTCCCCTTCGCAGGCATGGCGCCGCGGGATGATCCCCCCGTCGGCGAAGGCGGTTGAGGTCAAGACCAGGCTCATCGCTCACGTCCTCCCGTTGCTATCGTTGCTCTTAATAACTATAGCCTGGTACATCCCCCCAAGCGACTCCGGGCCTGACCCGAGCGCGACCCTCTTCCCCGCCAGCCGGTTAGGATATACTTCGGCCAGCCGGCCGCCGCCCGGTCGCGGCGCCTTTTCACCAACCCCGCACCCTGCTTGGAAGGTTTGCTCCATGTCTGACTACAATGCCGAGGACGTCCGCAACATCGCCCTGGTAGGTCACGCCGGTTCCGGCAAGACCACCCTGGTGGAGGCCCTGCTCGCCGCCACGGGCGTGATCCCCACGCCGGGCAGCGTGGCCCGCGGGACGACCGTTTGTGACTTTGACCCCCTGGAGAAGGAGCACAAACACTCCCTGGACATCGGCATCACCAGCTTCAACGCCCACGGCAAGCACGTCAATCTGCTCGATACCCCCGGCTTTCCGGACTTCATCGGTCGCAGCCTGTCCATCCTGCCCGCGGTAGAGACGGCGGCCGTGGTCATCAGCGCCCAGGCGGGCATCGAGCGGGTGACCCAGCGCATGATGGCCACGGCCAAGGATCGCCAGTTGTGCCGGATCATCATTGTCAACAAGATCGATGCCGAGGGGGTTGACCTGGCCGGCCTCACCGAGCAGATCCGCGACACCTTCGGCCCCGAGTGCCTGCCCATCAACCTCCCCGCCAGCGGCGGCCAGCGGGTGGTGGACTGTTTCTTCCAGCCCAGTGGCGCCCCGACCGACTTCTCCAACGTCGAGGAGGCCCATGGCCGGATCATCGATCAGGTGGTCGAGGTGGACGAGGCCCTGATGGAAGTCTACCTGGAGCAGGGCCAGGACCTGGCGCCGGAACAACTGCATGACCCCTTCGAGAAGGCCCTGCGCGAGGGCCACCTGATCCCGGTCTGTTACATCTCCGCCGAGACCGGCGCCGGCATCCCGGAACTGCTGGAGATCCTGGTGCGCTTGATGCCCAACCCGGCCGAGGGCAATCCACCCCCCTTCATGAAGGGCGAGGGCGCCGACATGGTGCCCGTCAGCGTCAGCCCGGACCCCAACCAGCATGTCCTGGCCCACGTTTTTAAGATCATCAACGACCCCTTCCGCGGCAAGCTGGGCATCTTCCGCATCCACCAGGGACGCATCACCCCCAACAGCCAGCTCTTCATTGGCGATGCCCGCAAGCCCATCAAGGTCAACCACCTCTACCGACTGCACGGCAACGAGCAGATCGAGGTCCAGGAAGGCGTCCCCGGCGATATCCTGGCCATCGCCCGGGTGGACGAGGTCCACTTCGATGCCGTGCTCCACGATTCCCATGACGAGGACCATCATCACCTCAAGTCCATGGAGTGCCCGGTGCCCCTTTACGGCCTGGCCATCTCGCCCAAGAAGCGCGGCGACGAGCAGAAGCTGGCCGACGCCCTGCACAAGCTTGAGTCCGAGGACCCCTGCTTCCATGTCGAGCATAATGCCTCCACCAACGAGACGGTGATGCGGGGCCTGGGCGAGTTGCACATGAAGGTGCTGATGCGCCGCCTCGCCGACCAGTTCCATGTCGAGGTCGACACCCGGCCACCGAGCATCCCCTACCGCGAAACCATCACCGCCAAGGCCGAGGGCCATCATCGGCACAAGAAACAGACCGGTGGCGCCGGCCAGTTCGGCGAGGTCTTTATCCGCATCGAGCCCCTGGAGCGGGGCGGCGGCTTCGAGTTCGTCGATGCCGTGGTCGGCGGCACCGTCCCCAACCAGTTCATTCCCTCGGTGGAAAAGGGCGTGCGGCAGATCCTGGGTGAAGGCGCCATCGCCGGCTATCCCTTCCAGGACGTTCGCGTCACCCTCTATGATGGTAAGTTCCACCCCGTCGATTCCAAGGACATCGCCTTCGTCACCGCCGGGCGCAAGGCCTTCCTCGAGGCCATCGACAAGGCGCGACCGGTGATCCTGGAGCCCATCGTCAAGATCCGCATCCTGGCCCAGAACAGCGCCATGGGCGATCTGGCCGGGGACCTCTCCAGCCGCCGCGGCCGGGTCCTCGGCAGTGACGCCGCCGCCATGGGCCAGATCGCCATCGATGGGGAGGTGCCCCTGGCGGAACTGGAGGGCTACGAGTCCCGCCTCAAGTCCCTAACCGGCGGCGAGGGTACCTACTCCATCGAGCTCAGCCATTACGAGGCCGTCCCGCCCAATATCCAGAAGCAGCTTCAGGATGCCTACCAGCGCAACGAGACGGACTGACACTGCTCCCAGGCGATCAGAGCCGCTGCTGCAAATAGATCCCGATGTGGGGCAGCCCCCAGGGCGCGAATCGGGAACCTGAAAATGAATGCTTTCTTCGCCCCCAACGGCCAGGGACTGACCCCCTGGCCGTCCTTTCTCCACCAACCTCGGCCCCCGCTTACCACTCCCCTGCCGCTAATGCCCCGTGCCTCCAGCGCGCCGCCCTGGCAAAGATGACCGCCAAGATGACCTCCCACCACGGCTCCCTGCTCCGCCACGCCCTCACGCTGGTGGGTTTTCTCGCCATCCTCTTTCTGCTGGCTGCGGGCCAGATCGCCGCGACCTTCCTCATCGCCCTACCCCTGGCCTTCGTCATCTTTGGCAAACGGCAGGACCGTCCGCCGCCTGGCCCCGAGGACCATCCCGATCCCCGGCATGCGGAGTGAGGGCCGGGGCCATGAAACGCTTCGTGCTCGACACCAGCCTCTTCACCAACCCGGATGTCTTCCGTAGCTTTGGGGCCGATGCGCAGGAGGCGATCCGTGTCTTCAGTCGGCTGGCGCGCGCCACGGGGCGGGACTTCTTCATGCCCGGCTCGGTCTATGAGGAGCTGGGCAAGATCAAGGACCTGTCCGAGGTGGCAGCGGACTTCGAGGCCGTGGTGCGCCTGCGCTCCCCCCGCAAACACGAGCTCACCATCCCCGGCACCCTGCTCTACGAGTTGATCGAGGAGGTGCGTTACCGCATCGACCGCGGCCTGCGCATCGCCGAGGAGGCCGCCAAGGAGGCCGCCCGTTCCCTGGACGATCCGGGCAAGCTGATCAACCGCCTGCGTGGCCGCTATCGCGAGGCCCTGCGCCAGGGCATCCTCGACAGCAAGGAGGACGTGGATGTGCTGCTGCTCTCCTTCGAACTGGATGCCACCCTGGTGTGCGCCGACGAGGGGCTACGCAAATGGGCGGACAAGGTGGGGATCGAGGTGGTCCATCCCCTGAATTTTCGCGCGATTCTAGAGAAACTGGCGGAGGACCCGGGAGCGACCCGCGCCGGGTAGGCGGGGCTGTTGCGGGCGGCCGGCCCGGGCCGGGCCGGGCTCAGTCGAGGATCGAGACGCCGCGAAACAGCTGGTGTAGCAGGCCCGTCAGCTTGGGCACCTCCTTCTCGAACTCCAGCACCCAATAGCCCCCCTCCTCCTCCAGCCGGCGCTGGGTGACATGGGTGTGACCGAGGATGGCGCGCAGGTGCTCCATGAAGGCCAGGGCGTTCTCCCGGCGGCGAAACCGGCAGCGGAAGTCATGCGCGACCCGGCCCTCGCGCTTGAAGCGCTCCACCGAGCGCCCCAGCCCTTCGAGAAAGGCCCGGCCCAGTTCCCGCTCCAGCCCGGCGTCCCGCTCCCGTCCAACCTCGTCCAGGTAGAGGGCCATGCGCAGGATGCGGCCGGTGAAGAAATCCCCCGGCAGTTCCACCGTATCGTCCGCCCGGACGGCGATATCGTAGACTCCGGACCAGGCGGTGACGTACTTGGTGCGATGCCCCTGGGGGGCGTCCTCCTTGAAGACCGCCCCCTCCCGGCCCCCGGCGTCCAGCCCATCGACCAGGCGCAGGACCTCCCGCCAGTCAGTGGGTGAATACTGCCCAAAGACCCGGGGGACGGGGAGCTGGAAGGTGGCGCACAGGGCCTGCTTTTCCGCCTGAGGGACAAAGCCGGGCTGGCCCAGGCGCATCAGGTCGAAGACGAACAGTTGCACGTCCTCGTGGACGAAGGAGGGGCCGCCCTGGGTGTAAGGGTTGTCCGGTCCCGCCAGTTCGGCGCAGAGCACCAGATCAGGGTGGGACTCGAATAACGCCATGGGGATGAAGTCTGGCACCCGGTCGGTGGCAAAGGGGCAGACATAACCACCCCGGGACAGGGCCAGCAGCTCGTCGCCGGCGCGAAAGATGCGGATGTTGAAGCCGTCGATCTTTTCTTCCATCCAGAAGGGGCCGGCGAACTGCTGGGCCAGGCCCTGCTCCAGGCGGAAGATGCGACCGATGCGGGGGTAACCGGGAATGAGCCGCTCCTCCCACGCCAGAGTGCCCTTGGGCAGGCCACGAAAATCATCCGTCAGGCGCAGATAGCGGTGCTCACCATAGGTCTCCCAGCGGGCCTTGCGACGTTCGAGAGCGGCGGGAAAGGGTTCCGGGGGCAGGGGCATGGCGACTTGGTTACCTCCAATCGTGGTTGCCGCCAGCATACACCAAGCCACCCCAGGGGGCGGCAGGGGTTGGCGGTGCCACAAGGACCAGCGGTGGCATCCCGCCCCCGCGGGTTATATAGTGAATTCGCCCACCAGTGAGCCGACCACACGACCCGGAGGAATGCGTCATGACCACCCCCGCCCCCTCACCCCGGCCCAGCCTGATCCTGATCGCCGCCGCCCTGATCGGTGGCGCGGCCTTCCTTTACATGGTCAAACTCATGCACGACATGACCCAGGCCGTGGGCCAGATGGCGGGGGAGATGAGCGCCATGTCCGCCAACATGGCCAAAATGCAGACCGACATGGCCTCTTTGGCTCGGGACGTGAGTGACATGCGGGAGAAGGTCGGCGCCCTGCCCGGCATGGCGGCCGACATGCAGCAGATGCGCGCCTCCATGGCGCGGGTGACGGGCCTTTTCGGCGGTAGCGGTGAGTCCCTGCGCCAGATGAACCCGCTGGAGATGATGCAACAGATGATCCCCGGCCCGGAGCGACGCTGATCATCGGGGGCTGACGCGGGGATAAGCCTTTACCCCGCCGCTCCACCGGTACCCCGACGGGGAACGGCGGTCTCTGTTGTCCGGACCGTCGCACCTCGGGAAACCTCGCCCCCTTCCTCCGGCAGGCCGGACATGGCCAGCATGGCCCCCACCAGGCTGGCGGGCAGCCACTGCATGGCGCTGATTAGCGAGACCACCACCGAGGCGACATAGGGGATCGACTGGACCAGAAGTACCGCCACCCAGATCTTCAAATCCAGTTGATAGGCGTCGTAGCGGAAGGTCACCAGCAGGGCGCCGAGCCAGAAGGCGATGACGAACAAGCCCTCCTCCCGGGCATCGGCCAGGGCGCGGATCAGGGCCGGGGCCTGGGCCAGTTTGGGGGTGCGGTAGAAGCCCAGCTTGTCCGAGACCATCCCCGCCAGCATGGCGCGGGAGATGGTGTGGGACAGGGCCAGCCCCGCCAGGGCGGCGGCGAAGGTCTGGCGCAGCGTGGCGTCCACCCGTCGCCGGTAGAGAAAGAAGCTCTTGGTCACCTTGAAGGTAAAGAGCACCAGCGGAATCATGGCCACCGTCATGTAGGGTGGGGTGACGTAGAGTTCCGCCACTACCATGGCCACCGTCCAGAAGAGGGCAGCCAGATTGAAGAGCAGGTTGAAGCCGTCGGCAAACCAGGGCAGCCAGCCGGCGAAGAAGTGGTAACGCTGGCCGGCGTTGAGCTTGGTCTTGATGGTGCCGAGAAATTGCTGGCGATGATGGGCGAGGATGCGCACCGCCCCATAGGCCCAACGGTATCGCTGCTTCTTGAAGTCGCTGAAGCTGTCGGGCATCAGGCCCCGGCCGTAGGTGTAAGGGATATAAAGGGCCTTGTAGCCGGCCTCGAACAGGCGCAGCCCCAGTTCCGCGTCCTCGGTGATGCACCACTCCGCCCAGCCGTCCATCTCCAGCAGGGCGGAGTGGCGGATCATGGTCATGGTGCCATGCTGGATGATGGCGTTGCGCTCGTTGCGGGTGACCATGCCCAGCAGGAAAAAGCCGCGGTACTCGGCCATGCACATGGCCTTGAAGGCGTTCTGATCGGCGTCGCGGTAGTCCTGGGGCGCCTGGGCGATGGCCACCTCCGGGTCCTGGAAGGCCGGTACCAGATCACGCAACCAGAGGGGATGGACCACATAGTCGGCGTCGATGACCGCCACCACCTCGGCGCCGGGGTCGGTCTGACGCAGGGCATAGTTCAGGGCGCCGGCCTTGAAGCCCGCCAGGGGGTCGACATGGAAGAAGCGGAACCGTGGCCCGAGGGCGGCGCAATGGGCCTCCACCGGCTCCCACACCGCCGGGTCCTTGGTGTTGTTGTCGATCACCAGGACCTCGAGGTTGGGGTAATCCAGGGCCGCCAGGGCGTCGAGGGTCTCCTTGAGCAGCTCCGGTGGCTCGTTGTAGGCCGGGACGTGAATGGAGACCAGGGGCAGCTCGCCGTCGCTGACCAGGCGTTTGGGGAAGGGCCGCCGCCACTTGCGCAACCAGAGGGACTCAGCCCATTCGTGGGCCTCGGCCATGATGAAGAGGATGACCCCCAACCCGCCCACCAGGAGCAGGAAGCCGGTGATGGCGGTGCCAACCGTCATGTATTGGCGCGTGTAGTCATAGACGATCCACACCACCGCCGTGGAAAGTCCGTACACGATGAGGGCCAGAAAGCCCTTGCCCTTGTGGGACAGGGTCGAACTGTCGCGGTAGAGGAAGACCAGCAGCAGGACGGCGCCGAGGATGGACAGGCCCGCCAGTTCACGCCAATGGGGGATGCGCACCACCGGCTGGGTGAACTCGAACTTGGGCTGGCGGTCGGCGTTGTAGACCCCCCAGTAGGCCCCGGTGGCGCCCTCGATGCCCATCTTCCAGGTCTGGTCGAAGGCCTCCATCACGTAATAAGTGATGCCCATCTGCTCGGCCCGGGCCAGGAAGCGCCGCAGGAAGCGAATCTGGTTGGCCGGGGTGGCCTCGGCGCCGCCGCTGGTGCGGCCATTGCTCGGCCAGCCCACCTCGCCGATGATCACCGGCTTGCCAGGGAATTGCTGGCGGATGTCCTCCAGGCGCTTGAAGACGTGATCCACCGCCTCCTCGATCCGCACCTCCTCCCAGTAGGGGAGCAGGTGGATGGTGATGAAATCGACGTGGTTGGCCAGCTCGGGGTGGCGCATCCAGATGTAAGGTGGCTCGGCGGTACTGACCGGCAGGGCGGTGCCGCGCCGGACGCGATCGAGGTAGGCGATCATCTCCGGGACCGTCACGTCGCCACGCAATAGGGCCTCGTTGCCGACCATGACCCGGACCACGTTGCGGTTGCCCTGGGCCAGCACCTCGGACAGGCGTTCCAGTTCCTTGTCGTTTTCCTCCGCGTCCGGCCCGATCCAGGCCCCCACCGTGACATTGAGGCGATGCTTACGCGCCAGCTGCGGCACCTCGGCCAAGCTGTCCTTGACCGTGTAGGTGCGCACCGCATGGACGGTGTCCTTGAGCAAGGCCAGGTCCTCGTCGATTTCCTCTACCTTGGGGTAGATGTCCTTGGAGGGATCGCTATCGGCGCGCATGGGCGCGAAGGAGAACCCCTGGAGCTTGGCCGGCCACATCGGCTCCTGGGTGGGCTGATTGAGCAAGGCCCAGGCAACCACGGCCAGGAGGGCAATCAGAAGCGGGAAGAGGATGTTACTGGAAGGCCTCATTGGGCACCTGCATCCGTGGTTAACAATGACGGGGAAAGGATGGGGCTGAGTGGGCGCGGACGGAGACTGGCCAAAAGGCACGACGAACCCCCAGCGCCAATAGCCGCGCTCAGCGGCAGGTAGCGGTAAATGAGGGCTGGAACGAGGTGCTTACTGCGAGAATCCCGCCGGTCAAGACCCAGTCGGCGTCAAGGGGTAATATCCCCGACCCTGGGAAAAATTGCCAGTCCTGTTTGCATCCTTGAGCGCCGCATGCCCCTTTTTTTCCACTTTGCGAGGGTCCGTTTCCAGCAGGCTCCTACTGATCGGCATGCACCTTCTTACGAGCGGGCACCTACTCAAGGCCAGGCACCTAAGTAGATCGATGCGCTAAACTGTTTTACCATAGGGCAAGCAGAAGTAAATATAAAACAATACCTTATCGTTATAATATTAGAAATAGTATTGGTGAAACGAACTAATGGTGATGGGCAAGCCCCTACTGACTGGCGGGGGCTTACCGAAGGACGAGCGCTTACTGTCAGGTGGGCGCCTGGTCAAATGAGGACCCGCGATCGGTATCCTGCGGTCAGGCGTGCAGGGCGAGCGCGCATTAAGGAGCTATAAGATAGTAAGTTACGGCATGATTGAGTGAACCCAGCCGAGGAGTCACTCATGTCTGCCAGCTTTATCTACCATTTTGCCACCCTT
>JAGVUH010000115.1 GCA_019136395.1 Gammaproteobacteria bacterium | reverse complement strand
GGACGGGGTCATGGGCTGGCTGGAGGACCAGGGTCTGGGCTGGCCCCTGGGCGCGGGCCGGGTGGTGCCGATCGTCCCCGGGGCGGTGCTGTTCGATCTGGAACGCTTCGGCCGGGCCTTTCGCGACCGCCCCACGGCGGAGTTCGGCCGCCGGGCGTGCGCCAACCTGACCGCCGGGGCCTTCCCCCTCGGCAACGTCGGCGCCGGGGCCGGGGCCATCGCCCTGGGATGCAATCTCAAGGGGGGACTGGGGTCCGCCAGCCTTGACCTGGGCCAGGGCGTCCGGGTCGGGGCCCTGGTGGCGGTCAACCCCTTCGGCAGCGTGATCAACCCCGCGACCGGGGAACTCCTGGGCGTCAGCCTGGGGATCGGGGAGGAATTCGGCCCCCTGCCCCGCCCCGCCAACCCCACCGCTTCCCACCCGCCCGACCCGGCCCCCATCCGCAACACCACCATCGCGGTGGTGGCAACCAACCTGGCGCTGACCAAGGCCCAGGCCACCAAGCTGGCGCAGATGGCCCAGGACGGCCTGGCGCGCGCCATCAACCCCTCGCATACCCTCTTCGACGGCGACACCGTCTTCGCCCTCGCCACCGGCCAGATCCCCCTCGCCGCCCTGGAGGAGGACGCCGCCTGGGGCTCCATCCCCGCCGCCCTCATCCGCGCCGGCGCCGCGGCGGCGGACACCCTGACCCGCGCGGTCGTCCATGGCATCCTCCAGGCGGAGAGCGTCGGCGATACCCCCTGCTATCGGGATCGTTTTCTCGCCAAGGCGTCACCCGCCGGGTAAGAGCGCGCGGTCAAGACGTTCATCAAGCTAAAGTTTCCAGCCTTAGAAAAAAGGTGAGCGGCCCCAAGACGGATCAAGAAGCGGTTTTCATCCCAGCGTGCGTGAAAATCACGGTCAAATCTGGCAGTTGCCTGTACATGGCGATCCCTTCCCATGTCGGTTAGATCGGGATGCGACTCAGGGCGGATCGAGGAGCAGCTTGATGGATACCGCCAGGGAAACCGCCACCAGCAGGGGGCGGATGAGACGGGCGCCGTGGCGTCCCACCAGGTGGGCACCGAGCCAGGCGCCCAGGAACTGACCGGCGGCCATGACCAGGCCATAGCGCCAGAGGACGTGACCGCCCGGGATGAAGAAGAGGATGGCGGCGAGGTTGCTGGCGAAATTCAGCAATTTGGTGTGGGCGGTGGCGCGGCGCAGGTTGTAGCCCAGGAGGGCGACATAGCCCATGGCGAAGAAGGTACCGGTGCCGGGACCGAAAAAGCCGTCATAAAAGCCGATGGGAAAGGCGACAAGAAAGGCGAAGGCGCCCTGGCCCAGGCGCCGTCGGGCGTCGAAATCGGAGACCCGGGGAGAAAAGAGAAAATAGAGGCTGAAGGCGATCAGCAGCGCGGGGATCAGCCACCCCGGCATATCCCCCCCCAGGGTGCGGATGAAGAGGACCCCACTGGCGGCGCCGGTGAAGGCGCACACAAAGGCCAGGGCGGCCTGACGCAGGTCGATGAGGCCCTGGCGCAGGAAACTGACCGTGGCGGCGGCGGTGCCGAAGACGCCCTGGGCCTTGTTGGTGGCCAGGGTCTCCAGGGGCCCCAGGCCCGCCCAAAGCAGGGCCGGCACGGTGATGAGCCCGCCCCCGCCGGCGATGCTGTCCACCAGGCCGGCGATCAGGGCCAGAACAAAGAGAAAGAGTTCGGTCTCCACGACGGGATAGGCGCTTGCTCCAGCTCGGATAGGGGGTTTAAAGGCCAGGAGGCGCGGCGGCGACCACGGGGCTCGCATTGATAACGGAGGCTGGGACGGCTAGTTTATACTCCTATCCTCTCGGTTACCGGTCGGCCCTGGGAGGTTTGCGGGGTCTCTCAGGCGGGGGTCTCAACCCCTAGGGTGCCCTTGTCAAGCCTGCGGGAACGTTTCACCCGCCTCCCCGCCAGACGCCCCCGACCCGGCAATACCGATTGATCGCTCCATGCTGTTGTCAGGCCCATTCCAGCCAGGGACCCCTATCTTTCATGCCCGCCCTTAGCGTCCGCCAACTCCGCAAGACATATCGCAACGGCTTCGAGGCCCTCAAGGGGGTGGACCTGAGCGTCGAGGAGGGCGACTTCTTCGCCCTGCTGGGCCCCAATGGCGCCGGCAAGTCGACCCTGATCGGCATCCTC
>JAGVUH010000420.1 GCA_019136395.1 Gammaproteobacteria bacterium | reverse complement strand
CGCGGCTTCACCCGGGACGATTTCGCCCGCTCCCATCCCGCCGGCACCCTCGGCCGGCGCCTGCTGCTGCATGTCGCCGACATCATGCACCGGGACGCGGAGATTCCCCAAGTACCGCAAGGCACCTATCTGCGCGAGACCCTGCTGGAAATGACGCGCAAGGGCCTGGGCATGACCGCCATTGTCGACGGGGAGGAGCGGATCGCCGGCATCTACACCGACGGCGATCTGCGGCGCACCCTCGACCGGGCGCTGGACCTGCGCACCACCCCGGTGGATGCCGTCATGACGCGCCACCCCGTGAGGGTTAGGGCCGACATCCTCGCCGCCGAGGCCCTGCGGATCATGGAGGAACGTAAGATCAACGCCCTGCTGGTCGTGGATGAGACCGGGCGCCTGATGGGCGCCCTCAACATGCATGACCTGCTGCGGGCCGGGGTCGTCTGACCGGAGTCCCGGCCACTACCATGCGACCCATCTCCATCCGCCACGAGGGGGAACCTCATGCGTGACATCCTTGAGCGCGCCAACCGCATCCGGCTCGCCATCTTCGACGTCGATGGCGTGCTGACGGATGGCAGTCTGTACATCGGCGACGATGGCCAGGAGTACAAGGCCTTCAACTCCCGGGATGGCCATGGGATGGTCCTGCTGCGCCAGACCGGCGTCACCCTGGCCATCATCACCGGCCGGTCCTCGGAGGTGGTGCGCATCCGCATGGCCAGCCTAGGCATCAGCCATGTCTACCAGGGCATTCAGGACAAGCTGGCGACCTACGAGGAGCTGAAGCGGACCCTGGGCCTGAGCGACGAGGCCATTGCCTACGTCGGCGACGACGTGGTGGACCTGCCCGTCATGCGCCGCGTGGGCCTGGCGGTGGCGGTGGCCGATGCCCACCCCCTGGTGCAGCGTCACGCCCACTGGCGGACGGCGTCTCCCGGCGGACGGGGGGCGGCCCGGGACTTCTGCGAGCTCCTCATGGAGGCCCAGGGCACCCTGGGCACCATGATGGCGCGCTATCTCTAGGCCCGCCACCCCGACATGGTGGGGATTGTCCGCCAGCGCCTGCTGCCGATCTTGCTCGCCCTGCTGGCGATCCTCGCCTGGTGGCTGAGCCTGATGCGCGAGGGACCGCGCCTGGCCCAGGATACCCCCCCCGGCGAGCCGGATCAGGTGGTCGAGGGACTCCGGATCACGACCCTGGACGAAGCGGGCCAACCACAGCGCCGCCTGGTGGCCCGGGAGGCCAGACACTATCCCGGGGGGGCTGGCAGCGAGCTCGATGCCCCGCGCCTGACCCTCTTCACCGCGGAGGGCCCGCCCTGGCGGCTCAAATCGGAGCGCGGCTGGGTGGCCGAGGAAGCGGCGGAGATCCGCCTGCGCGGCGAGGTCTTCCTCGACCGCGAGGCCTGGCGGGACTCCCCCCCGGTCCAGATCAGCACCCAGGAGCTCCACGTCTGGCCCCAGGAGCATTACGGCCGCACCCAGACCCCCCTGCGCGCCACCCGTGGCGCGGACTGGCTGACCAGCGTCGGCGGCGGCGAGGCCTGGTTCGGCGACACCCTGCGCGCCCGGCTCTTTGGCCGCGTCAGCCTGGAATTTCACCCCCCGCCCGGCGCTGAGAGCGCGCCACCGGAGGCCAGCCCCCTCACCCCCACGGAGACCCCTGATGCCGGGCCCTCTTGACCTGCCACCCCTACCCGCCCACGGATCACGGGCCCTCCTCCCCCCTGGCCATCTGCCACCCGGCGGGGATCCCGCGGTCTGGCGCCCGAGCACAAGCACCGTCTTGACTGGCCGTCGGGCCAACGCCCGTCAGGCACCTCCATCTTGGCGAAGCCGGCGCTCCGCCGCGGGACGCTTGCAGGCCGCGACTCCGGGTCTGGCCCAGGGTCTGGCCCAGGGTCTGGCCCAGGGTCTGGTCAGGCCCCTGGCCCTCACCCTGGTCCTGGCCCTTTCGCTAACGCCACCGGCGCTTGCCCTGGAAAGCGAGAGTCCGATGCCGCCGAGATGGACGAGGCCAAGCGCCTGAGCGTCTACACCGGCAAGGTCATCGTCCGCCAGGGCAGCCTGGAGATCCACGCCGATCAGGTGACCATCCACCACGCGGAGGACAAGCGCCCGGAACTGATCATCGCCACCGGTCAGCCCGCCACCTACCAGCAGCGGGTCGAGGGGGAGGAACGTCCGATCCAGGCCGAGGCCCTGCGCATGGAATATCAGGCGACGAAGGACGAGATCACCCTCATCGACCAGGCCGTGGTCTTCCAGGGCACCGATACTTTCCGCAGCGACCGGATCGTCTACGACCGCCTCAACGCCCGGGTCAAGGCCGGTGCGAGCGCCCAGGGGAAGGAGCGGGTCCGGATCCAGATCACCCCCCAGACCGAGCCCGGATCCCGGCCATGAGCACCCTGCGGGCCCGCGACCTGATCAAGCGTTACCGCCAGCGGCAGGTGGTGCGGGGGGTCAGCGTCGACGTCGACGCTGGCGAGGTGGTCGGCCTCCTGGGACCCAATGGCGCGGGCAAGACCACCTGTTTCTACATGATCGTCGGCCTGGTGACCGCCGACCAGGGGCAGATCTGGCTCGAGGACCAGGACATCAGCGGCAAGCCCATGCACCAGCGGGCGCGGCGCGGCCTGAGTTACCTGGCGCAGGAGGCCTCGGTGTTCCGCAAGCTCAGCGCGCAGGATAACCTGCTGGCGGTGCTGGAGACACGCAAGGACCTGACCAAGGACCAGCGCCAGGGCCGTTGCCTCGACCTGCTGGAGGAACTGGGCATCGCCCATGTGGCGGACTCCCTGGGCATGAGCCTCTCCGGTGGCGAGCGGCGACGCCTGGAGATCGCCCGCGCCCTGGCGGTGGAGCCGAAGGTCATGCTCCTCGACGAGCCCTTCGCCGGCGTCGACCCCATCGCCGTGGGCGACATCAAGCAGATCGTCGCCCACCTGCGGGACCGGGGCATCGGCGTCCTCATCACCGACCACAACGTCCGCGAGACCCTGGATATCTGCGACCGCGCCTACATCATCAACGAGGGCCAGGTGATCGCCGAGGGTGCCCCCCAGGCCCTGCTGGAGGACGCCCAGGTGCGCTCCGTCTATCTGGGCGAGCATTTCCGCCTCTGATCCGGCCACTTTTCGGCTAGACTTTGATGCATCACCAGGGATTCAATTCTCGTACCAGCTTTGCCCCTTGCCATGAAGCAGACCATCCAGCTCCGGCTGGGCCAGCATTTGACCATGACCCCCCAACTGCAACAGGCCATCCGCCTGTTGCAGTTGTCCACCCTGGAACTCCATCAGGAGATCCAGGAGGCGCTGGACACGAATCTGATGCTGGAAACCGCCGAGGAGGGAGAGCTGACCACCCCGCCCCCCGGTGAGTCCCTGACCGACCTGGCCACCCCGGTGGACGGGGCGAGCCCGACGAGGGCGGATGCGGGCGACGAGGAACGCTGGGGTGACGGCGAACGGGATGCCACGGGGGAGACGACGATCCCCCAGGAATTGCCCCTGGACAGTGAGTGGGCGGATCACTTCGATGGCTACTCCGGCGGGGGCGGTGGCGAGGAGGGGGACTTCGATCCCCTGACCCAGCAGAGTCGCCCGGAAACCCTCCAGGATTTTTTGCACTGGCAACTCAACCTGTGTCGCCTGGACAGCACCGAACGGGCCATCGCCACGGCCATCGTCGACGCCATCGACGCCGACGGCTATCTGACCCAGAGTTGCGAGGAACTGCGCGAGGCCCTCGGCGAGGAAGGCCTGACGGTCCAGGAGATCGAGACCGTCCTGCATCGCATCCAGGCCCTCGATCCTCCCGGGGTCGGCGCCCGGGATCTGGCGGAATGCCTGCTTATTCAATTGCGTCAGCGGCCGCACCCCTCCCCAGCCACCCGGGACGCCATCGCCATCTGTCAGCACTGCATCACCGCCTTGTCGCGCAACGAGCTGGAGCGTATCCAGCGGCAACTGCACCTGACCCCCGACGCCCTCACCGCCGCCCTGGCCGAGATCCGCGCCCTGCAGCCCAGACCCGGCAGCCTGATCGCGGCGCCCAAGCCGGAATATGTGATCCCCGACGTCTTCGTGAGCAAAAAGGCCGGTGTCTGGCGGGTGGAACTCAACCCCGAGGCCACCCCGCGGCTGCGCATCAACGCCGACTACGCCCGACTGGTCCGCCGCGCGGACCAGAGCGACACCAACGCGGTCCTGCGCAACCACCTGCAGGAGGCCCGCTGGTTCATCAAGAGCCTGCAAAGCCGCAACGACACGGTGCTGCGGGTGGCGACCAAGATCGTGGAAATGCAGCGGGACTTTCTCGACCGGGGCGAGGAGGCCATGAAATCCATGGTCCTGCGCGATATCGCCGAGGCCCTGGAATTGCACGAATCCACCGTCTCCCGCGTCACCACCCACAAGTACATGCATACCCCACGCGGGACCTTCGAATTCAAGTATTTTTTTTCCAGCCACGTCAACACGACCGAGGGCGGGGAGTGTTCCTCCGTCGCCATCCGCGCCCTGATCCGCAAACTGGTGGCTGCGGAGCCCGCCACCAAGCCCTTGAGCGATCAACGTATTGCCGCCATCCTCAGCGACCAGGGCATCAACGTCGCCCGCCGCACGGTGGCCAAATATCGCGAAAACATGGGCATCGCGGCCTCCAGCGAGCGGCGCCGGCTGGCGTGAGGACGGCGCTATTCACCGGCGCTGGCGAAACCAGCGCCCCGGCGGCCATGGGACGGGCCGTCAGACGCCACCCCGATCGGTGGCGGCAACGGCGAGGGAGCGCGCGCCTTGGCCGCCCCAGGAGGTGGGTGAGCGGTCATTCCTTCGGACACCCAGGAGCCACGCAATGCAAATCAACTTGACGGGTCATCATGTCGACATCACCGAGGCCATGCGCAACTATGTCGACAGCCGGTTCGAACGACTTTCGCGCCATCTCGACCACGTCCTGGACGCCCATGTCGTCCTTTCGGTGGAAAAGCTGCGGCATAGCGCCGAGGCGACCCTCCAGGTCAACGGCGGCAACCTCCATGCCGAAGCGACCGAGGATGACATGTACGCCGCCATCGACGCCCTGAGCGACAAGCTCGATCGTCAGATCCTCAAGTACAAGGAAAAGAAGAGCAGCCATCGCGCCACCGCCCCCAAGGTGGCGGAAAGCGAGTAAGGGACGCCCGGCCGTGCCATAATCCGCGCCTTCGCCGCCCGGAGGTCCCGGGCGGCGCGGCCCGATGGCCGCCAACTTCATCTTCCAGACTCATCGGGAGCCGCCTTCGATGTTTCCTCCCCAATTTCTCGCCGTCGAGCGCGTCGCCGCCGGCGTGGAAATCACGAGTAAAAAGCGCCTGCTGGAGGTCCTCGCCGGCCTGCTGGCTTCCGCCCATCCCCAACTGAAAACCGAGAGCATCTTCGAGCACCTGCTGGAGCGCGAGCGCCTGGGCAGCACCGGCCTTGGCCACGGCGTGGCCCTGCCCCATGCCCGGATCAAGGATGCCACGGAGGCCATCGGCGCCTTCATCCAGCTGCGGCAGCCCGTGGACTTCGATGCCATCGACGAGCAACCCGTGGACCTGGCCTTCGCCATGCTGGTGCCGGAGGCCGCCACCGAGGTCCATCTGCAACTCCTCGCCCACCTGGCCGGTCTGTTCGGCGAGGAGGGCTTTCGCGAACGGCTGCGCCAGGCCACCGACCCCAGCGCCCTGCTCCGGCAATTGCAGGAAGGCGCCAATCCCGCCCCGGGCGGATGAGCAAGCTCCGCACCCTCAATGACCTGGTCGAGCGCATGGGCGCGCGGCTGGAACTCCGCTGGCTGACCGCGCCGCCGCAGCCCCCCCGCCCCCTGCTCGCCGGGGACGGCACCCTGGGCCGCCAGTCCCTGGTCGGCCCCCTCAACGGCATCCATCCCAACCGCTTGCAGGTAATCGGCCTGGCGGAGCAGCGCTTTCTGGAGGACATGAGCCAGAGCGCCCGCGAGGACGCCTTCAACCGCCTCCTGGCTACCCAGCCGGCCGGCATCATCCTCGCCAACGGCATCGACCCGGACCCGGAACTGCTGGCGGCGACCCGCCGCCTGGGCATCCCCGTGCTCGCCTCGCCGCGACCGGACGAGGAGATCATCGGCTATCTGCACTTCTACCTGACCCTCAAGCTGGCGCCGCGGGTGGTCATCCATGGCGTCTTCATGGAGGTGCTGGGGACCGGGGTGCTGCTGGTCGGCGACCCGGCGGTGGGCAAGAGCGAACTGGCCCTGGAACTGATCAACCGCGGCCACCGGCTCATCGCCGACGACGCCCCGGAGTTCGCCAACCTGGCCCCGGAGATGCTGGAGGGTTTCTGCCCGCCCCTGCTGCGGGACTTCCTCGAGGTGCGGGGCCTGGGGATCCTTAACATCCGCGCCATGTTCGGCGAGAGCGCCGTGCGCCAGCGCAAGCGGCTCAACCTCATCGTCAACCTGCGCACCCTGGACGCCGCCGGACTCCTGGGCATCGATCGCCTGGGGGGGACCAAGACCCTGCGCAACATCCTGGGCGTCAACATCCCCGAGGTCACCATGCCCGTCGCCCCAGGCCGCAATCTGGCGATCCTGGTGGAGGCGGCGGTGCGCAGTCAGGTCCAGCGCAGCCGCGGCTACGATGCCGGGGTCGACTTCACCGAGCGGCAACTGCGCGCCCTGCAGGGACAGGCCCCGGAGGGTGATCCGGAATGGGTCTGAAGCTGATCATCGTCAGCGGCCTGTCCGGGTCGGGCAAGAGCGTCGCCCTCCACACCCTGGAGGACCTGGGCTTTTACTGCATCGACAACCTGCCCCTCTTCCTGCTCGGCGACCTGGCGCGGGGCCTGGAGGGTACCCAGAGCCCGCAACTGGCGCGCACCGCGGTGGGTATCGACGCCCGCAACCAGCCCGAGCGCCTGGCGGAGGTGCCGGCCCTGGTGGCAGAGCTGAAGACGCGCGGCGTCGAATGCCATGTGATCTACCTGGAGGCCCGGCCCGAGTCACTGATCAAGCGCTTCAGCGAGACCCGGCGCAAGCACCCGCTGACGGCGGACGATCGCTCCCTCGCCGAGGCCATCAAACTGGAACGGCATCTGCTGGCGCCTATCCTCGACATCGCCGACCTGCGCATCGATACCACCCATACCAACGTCCACCAGTTGCGTGACCGGGTGCTGGGGCATCTCCAGGACGGCAAGTCGCGCCGGGTCTCGGTCCTGATCGAGACCTTCGGCTTCAAGCAGGGGGTACCGCGGGACGCGGACTTCGTCATCGACGTCCGCTGCCTGCCCAACCCCCATTGGCAACCCCAGTTGCGCCCCCTGACCGGGCGTGACCCGGAGGTCGCCCGCTTTCTGGAAGAATCGCCCCAGGTCGCGGAGATGGTCGCGGACTTGTCCGATTTCTTCGCCCGCTGGGTCCCCCGCTTCGAGGCCGATGGACGCAGCTACCTGACCATCGCCATCGGCTGCACCGGGGGTCAGCACCGCTCGGTGTACATGGGCGAACGACTTCGTGACCACTTCGCCACCCTGGGCCGCCAGGTCATGCTCCGTCATCGGGAACTCTCATGAGCGTCGGACTCCTCATCATCACCCACGGCACCATCGGCTCCAGCCTGCTGGCCACCGCCACCCGCATCCTGGGCGGGTCCTGCCCCGTCGCCACCCGGGCCCTGGCGGTCAACGACGAGACCCAGCGTGACCAATTGCTGGTCGAGGCGCGGCGCCTGGCCCTGGAGGTCGACGGCGGCGATGGCGTGCTGGTCCTGGCCGATCTCTATGGCTCCACCCCGGCCAACATCGCCTGCTCCCTCCAGGGGGACTCGGCCATGATCCGCATCGTCGCCGGCCTCAACCTGCCCATGCTGGTGCGGGCCATGAACTACGCCAGCCTACCGCTGGTGGAACTGGCCCACAAGGCGGAGACCGGGGGCCGGGATGGGGTGCTGATCTGCGCCAGTCAGCAGTGCGCCGCCATGGCGGAGACCACCCCGTGATCGTCAAGGAGGTGGAGATCGTCAACCGGCTGGGGCTGCACGCCCGGGCCTCGGCCAAGTTCGTCACCTGCGCCGGGGGCTTCAAGAGCCTGGTGCAGGTCGAGCGTGACGGCCGCAAGGTCAACGGCAAGAGCATCATGGGGGTGATGATGCTGGCCGCCGCCCAGGGGGTCCGTCTCATCCTGCATGTCGAGGGGGAGGACGAGGCCGCGGCCTGCGCCGCCCTGGAGGCCCTGATCGCCGATCGCTTCGGGGAGGGTGAATGACCCTCGCCCTCGTCGGTCTGGGCGTCTCCACCAGCCAGACCGTGGCCATCGGCCCGGCCTACCGGCTGGAGCGTGGGCCCCTGCCGACCGCGCCGCGACTCATCGCGCCCGACGAGGTCATGGCGGAGATCGCGCGCCTGGAGGAGGCCCTCGCCGCCTCCCAGGGGGCGTTGAAGGCCGTCCGCCGCCAGATCTCCCGCGCCACCGGCTCCCCCGTCAGTCTCGCCGAGTTCATCGACTCCCACCTGCTGATCCTGGAGGACGCGGCCCTGGTCGAGCCGGCGCGGGATCTGATCCGGGACCAGCTCTTTTCCGCCGAATGGGCCCTGCGCCAGCATCGCGACGACCTGGCGCGGGTCTTCGACGAGATGGACGACCCCTACCTGCGCAGCCGCCGCGACGATATCGACCAGGTCATCCATCACATCCTCGGCTTTCTCACCGCCGGCGACCAGGCCAGCCAGGAACCGGAGAGCGAGATCTCCGGTTGCGTCATCGTCGCCCATGACATCTCCCCGGCCGACACCCTGCTGCTGCGCCATCGCGGCGCCGTGGCCCTGGTCACCGAGCATGGCGGTCCCCTGTCCCATACCGCCATCCTGGCGCGCAGCCTCAACATCCCGGCGGTCATGGGGGTGCGCCATGCCACCCGCTACCTGCGCCCGGGGGAGACCCTGGTGGTGGATGGCGAGGCCGGCACCGTCCTCGCCGGGGCCGACTACCACATCCTCAACCATTACCGGCAACGGCTGATCGCCCTCCATGCCCGGCGCAACCGGCTGCGGCGCCTGGTCCACGAGCCCTGCCAGACCCGGGATGGTCAGCCGGTGGAACTCCTCGCCAATCTGGAACTGCCCGACGACGCCCAACTCGCCCGCGCCAATGGGGCCGCCGGCGTGGGGCTCTATCGCACCGAGTTCCTCTACATGAACCGCAAGGGCCAGCCCGACGAGGAGGAGCACCTGGCCGCCTATCGCCAGGCCATTCGCGGCCTGGGCGGCATCCCCATCACCATCCGTACCCTCGACCTGGGGGCGGACAAGCAGGTGGATGGCGCTCTGGGCGCCAACTGTCCCCCCGCCTGCAACCCGGCCCTGGGGTTGCGGGCCATCCGCCTCTGCCTCAAGGACCCCGAGTTATTCCGCCCCCAACTGCGGGCCATCCTGCGCGCCTCCGCCGAGGGCCCGGTGCGCCTCATGCTCCCCATGCTCACCAACGTGGGCGAGGTGGAAGCCACCCTCAGCCTCATCGCCCAGGCCCGCCGTGACCTGACCCAGGAGGGCCTGCCCTTCGACCCGCAGATGCCCATCGGCGGCATGATCGAGATCCCCGCCGCCGCCCTGTGCGCCGACGCCTTCGCCCGGCGCCTGGACTTCCTCTCCATCGGCACCAATGACCTCATCCAGTACACCCTGGCCACGGACCGTATCGACGACACCGTCAACTACCTCTACGACCCCCTGCACCCCGCGATTCTGCGCCTGCTGCGCATGATCATCGCCGCCGGTCACCGCCAGCGCACACCCGTAGCCATGTGCGGCGAGATGGCCGGCGACCGCCGCTTCACCCGCCTCTTGCTCGGCCTGGGCCTCCGCCAGTTCAGCATGCAGCCCGGCTCACTGCTGGAGATCAAGGAGCTCATTCTGGAGGCCGACGCCGCGCGCCTGGCCGCCCAGGTTGACGACCTCTACAACCGCCTGGATACGGAACCAGCGGACACCTTGCTGGCGGCCCTCAATCAGCCGGCTTAGGTCGCCCCCCGCTCCTCATCCTCCCTGGCTCCACCCCCACACACCCGGGGTAAACGTCCACCCTTCGCAGCCTGGGCCTGCCTAGGTAGCATACCCCCTGATTCTCCTGCCATTCCCCTCCTAGTGAGGGAGAGTTTGGAAGAGGGGTGCTGAACGATTCTTACCTGGGTTGGACGCACCTGGCTACCGGCTGCCAGGTCATTGCCCAAGAAAAAATCACCGCTAGAAGTAAATCTGTGCTTGACAAGACTCCGGGGAGAGCCTTATTGTGCACTGCAACAAATGCTGCACCGCAACATTTTCCTTCCCCACCTCTACCGGAGTTACCAACATGACCATGAACGACACCCTGAACACCATGAAGGACATGACCAACAAGGGCATGGAGCGCATGACCAGCCTGAGCGAACTGAACATGCGCGTCTTCGAGCGCATGACCGCCAAGCAGATGGAAGGTATCAACCTGCTGATGGAGCATGGCAACCGCATGTTCACCCTGGCTACCGGCGCCAAGGGCTACAACGAGTACGTTAAGGGCCAGATCGAGATGACCCAGGACCTGTCCAAGCGCCTGATGGCGGAATCCCAGGCCAATCTGGCCATGGCGGGCCAAGTCCGCGAGGAGTATCAGTCCTGGTTCGTGAAGAACATGGGTGATGTCACCGCCGATCTGCGCAAGGCCGTCCCCAGCCTCTAAGTCTGTCCCCAGCCCTTAAGGGCGAGACAGGCCCCGGACCACCCCGGCATGGATAGGGCCCTCTGATCCTAGAGGTCCAGCGTTATCCAGACCGGGCAGTGGTCCGAGGGTTTTTCCATGGCACGGATGTCATAGTCGATCCCGGCGTCCAGTAGCCGGTTGGCCAAGGAAGCCGAAACCAGAATGTGATCGATACGCAGCCCATGCTTGGGCTCGCGCTCGAAACCGCGGCTGCGATAGTCGAACCAACTGAAGCGGTCCGCGATATCCGGATATTTGACCCGGAAGGCATCCCGCAAGCCGAAGGCCTGCAGCTCGGCCAGCCATTCCCGTTCCTCGGGCAGAAAGCTGCACTTCCCCTCGCGTAGCCAGCGCTTTGCGTTGTCCGCCCCGATACCGATATCCAGGTACAGGGGCGCCACGTTCATATCACCGAGGATGACCAGGTTCTGGTCCGGCCGGTAGTGGCCGCGCAGGTAGGCGGCAAGGTCGGCGTAGAACTGGCGCTTGGCGGGGAATTTCACCGGATGCTGCCGGCTTTCGCCCTGGGGGAAATAGGCGTTGATGACGGTGACCTCCGCCCCTCCCGGCGTGCCATAACAACCGCTGATCACCCGGCGCTGCGCGTCCGCGGCCTCCCCCGGCAGACCCTTGACGACCGTCACGGGCGCTTCCTTGCTCAGCAGGGCGACGCCGTAATGGGCCTTCTGGCCATGGAATCGGGCCTGATAGCCCAGGGTCCTCACCATCTCCAGGGGAAAGTCCTCATCCTGGACCTTGGATTCCTGGAGGCCGATGACGTCGGGATCCTGCCGGGACTTGAGGGCCTCAAGCTGATGGGGCCGCGCCCTGATCCCGTTGATGTTGAAGGAAACGATCTTGTACATCTTCAATGCCTCGCGATGACCCGCCGCATGGCGGCCAGGGCGCGGTTGGCGGGGGTGGCGAAGCCGATGCCGACGTTGCCGCCGGTAGGCCCGAGCAAGGCGGTATTGATCCCCACCACCCGGCCATTGAGGTCGATGAGGGGCCCGCCGGAATTACCGGGATTGATGGAGGCATCGGTCTGAATCAGGCCGCCCAGTCCCTCACCATCGCTACCCACGCCCTCGCGGCCCAGGGCGCTGACGATACCCGAGGTGACGGTCTGACCGATGCCGAAGGGGTTGCCGATCGCGAGCACGAAGTCCCCGACCTCCAGCCGGTCCGAGTCGCCGAATTGCAGGGCGGATAAGCCCGCGGGCACGTTGTTCAACACCAGCACGGCGATATCCGCCGCGGCATCGGTCCCCAGGAGCCGGGCGGAGAAACTACGCCGGTCCTTGAGGGTGACGGTAATGCGACTGGCATTCTTGATGACATGGGCATTGGTCAGGACATAGCCCTGCTGGGCATCCACGATCAGGCCGGAACCGACGCTCTGCTGCCGCCCCCCCTCCATGGACTCGGGGAAGGGAATATCCATGGTTTCCAGAAAGCGGCGAAAGTTGGGGTCCTTGAGGAAGGGGTGATCCTGGACGGGGATGCGCGTCTCCACGGCAACGTTCACCACCGCCGGCGTGACTTGCCGCAACAAGGGGGCCAGGGTGGGATTGCCGCCGGAGCGCCAGGCCATTTCGGGGAATTCCTTGCCACCGCTGGGGCCACTCGTGGTGGTGGTGCTGGGCAGGGGCGCGCAGGCGATCAGCACGATGGTCACCGCGAGCAAGGCAAGGACCCGGGCAAGCAGGGGGTGGCGTCTGGTCATGGGGCTTGGGGTAGTTCAGCACTTGGACCCTGGACAATAGCGGGAGATATCGGGGGCCCTTGCCAGGGTTTCAGCGACCTCCAGGCGCAGATTATAGGGTACCGCCTGATTGATCATGAGACTGAAGGGCTGCCACACCCCCTGACGACGCACGAAGCCGGCATAGGTGCTGACCCCGGTCAGGGTCCCGGTCTTGGCCCGCGCCAACCCCTCCTGGGCGGGGAGCAGATCGCGGTACGGCGCGAAGGCCTTGATCGCTTCCAGCAACTGGCGGGCGCTGAGGCGATTGGCCCGGGAGAGGCCCGCCCCATCCTCGATCCGGTAATCCCGCCAGCCAAAGTTCTTCTCCACCCACCGCCGGGCCGCCTGCTGGGCCCCGGCCATGTCCAGC
>JAGVUH010000183.1 GCA_019136395.1 Gammaproteobacteria bacterium | reverse complement strand
GGCAGGGAGGTGAGATGCAGCAGGACCCCGGCGCGCCGGCGATCGAGGCTGGCGGGCGGAGAACGGGATTCAGTCGTCATGACGCGATGCTCCATGGTTGGCGCCGCCGCCGGCAGCCGGGGCGGAGGGTTCCTGGCCAGCCCGCCACCGCGCCCGAACCGGATGAGGAAAGAACCAGACCCTGAACGCGGGGGGCGTCACCCGCCCGCCAGGGATCGGGACCAGGGTCAAAGTTCGAGCTGGGTGCGGCCCGTCTCGGTGCGCAGCTCGCGGATCACTTCCTCCAGACGTTCCACCGAGGCATTGACGGCCTCCCGCACTGCCTCCCGCACCAGCAGTTCCAGATCCTCACGATGGGCCTTGTCGATTTGCGCGCCCACCTCACCGGGGAGTAGTTCGATAAAGCCATCCACCACTTCCTTTGCCAGCAACTGAGGATCGATCGTCATTTTCTTCTCCTGGGAATGGGGGAACCGAAGGCAGTCTGCGCCGGCAGAGGCATTTTACCCCTTTCCGGACCGGCGGGAATCGCTGGCCTGAGACCCCATCTGGATCTCAGCCTGGGTCCCTATCTGGGTCTCTATCTGGGTAACTGTAGGGGTCTCAACTTAGGTCTCAACCTGGATCTCCTCAGGGGTCCTCATGGGTCCCTCCCAACGGCGGGCCAGGTCATTGTCGATGCCGAAGAGGTCCAGGAGGCGGCCGATACTGTGATCGATCAGGTCGGCGATCGTTCGCGGGGCGTTGTAGAAGGCGGGCATGGGGGGGCAGATCAGGGCGCCCAGGGTGGCGGCTTCCGCACCAGCAGGTTGTCCGCGTAGCTGTTGACAACCCCGGACAGGGTCTTGATGGAGCAGGGCACGATGATCATGCCCGCGGTGAGGAAGGAGCCACTGCTGATGGGCGCCGCCAGGTCCCGGTCGGCGTAGGCGTAATCCGCCAAGGCCTCCACCTCCCGGGGTTTCCAGTCCGTCTCCAGGGCGATGTTCAGTTTGGCGCCCTGACTGATGACCAGATGGGTCTCCACCTCCCGCCGCTCCCGCAGCACCTCCAGCAAGCGGATGCCATAGATGACGCCAGAGGAGCCGGAGATACCGATAACGAGACGCATGGGGGGATTCCTGGATTGATGGCTGGAGGCTGAGGAGGGGGCTGATGGCTGGGGATGGGACGGGTACATATATATGTAGAGACACCTCCCGCCCTGGAAGGGCTTTGGCGGCACAAGGTGCTGATTCTCTTAACCCTACCTCTGGCGGGAGAGGTTTGGGGAGAGGGGGGGCTGAACAAATACGGCTGGGTAATTGCTCAGTGCTGACAGTTTTGACTTGTGAGTTGTGACTTGTGAGTTGGGTCCAAGCCATGTTCGGCCGTTAGGTTAACCTTGCCCCGGCGCGGCCGCCAAATTTTGCCGGCGGATTTCGGTTTTCGTCCGGAGGAGCGAATGTCTGGCGGCGCGATGGCTTGGCAGTGGGGGGCAGGTCGGCCACAATGCCGGCCAATATTCAGACATAGCTCCGGCCAGACTGGGACAAGTAAGACCCCGGGATTCCCAAGGCCGGGTCATTGTCCAGCCGCCAACCCAACCCCTTATGGGTGCCGTCTGACAGGCTTCTTCGATCGTAACCGTTCAGCCCCTTTCCCCAACCCTCCCCCGCCAAGGGGGAGGGAGTAGGAGCATCAGCGGCTTGTACTACCGCATCAGCGGCTTGTACTACCTTTGCCCGCCCAGGTAGTGGGGGGATGAGAACGCTTACCTTCGATCGTATTCCGATCCAGGTTGAGGACCGAGAGTCAATTGCCGCCCATCACCCGCTGCTCCCTATTTATTGCCGTCTTTCTCGCGCTCCTGTCCCAGCCCCTTGGGGCTGAGGTGGCGCTTTATGGCAAGCTGAACGTGGCCCTGGTTTATCTCGATCAGGGGACCGACGACCCGCCAGCGGGTAGTCATGCCACCCGGTTCAAGGGCTTTGGCCTCAACGACAACAAGGCAGTTCGACCCTGGTTGCAGAACCCCTTCATCACCACCCCCCGGGGGCCGGCCAACCGCTTCGGCCTGGAGGGTTCCTCGGACTTGGGTGAGGGGCTTAAGGCTGTGTTCAGGGTCGAGTTGGGACTCAGCCTGGCGGACGGCAACAACGACGCCTTCAATCTCCAGGCCAGCGAAACTCTGACCATGCGCAGTACCTACCTGGGACTGAGCGGGGCTTGGGGCCGCCTCCTCCTCGGTCGTCAGGACACCCCCTTCAAGTCTTCGACCGCGCCCCTGGATCTGTTCATCAACACCCTGGGGGATTCCGCCAGCACCCTCGGCTTTCAGAATTACCGCGCGGACAACTCCATCTACTACGGCAGTCCCAGCCTCGGCGGCCTGAAAATTGCCGCGGCGATCCTGGCGGGTGGCGGGGCCACACTGCCCGGGGGCGTCAATCCTGACGCCAACCGGTTGGCGGAGGCCCTCTCCCTGTCCGCCATTTATGCCCAGGGACCCCTCTATGCCAGTCTCGCCTTCGAGACCACCAGCACCGATCTTTCCGCTCCGGACACCTACGCGACCGACGCCCCCTGGCGAAAGTGGCGTTTGGGCCTTGGACTCCTGGATTGGCGGGGTCTGAGCCTGACGGGGATGTTCGAGCACTGGAACCATGCCTTCTGGGGGGACGATCACCGGGCCGATCTCTGGCAACTCCAGCTTGGCTACCGGCTGGGCCGGTTCCTAATCAAGGGCAAGGTGGGCGCCAATCGACAAAGGGGCGACTTTGAGATCAAGGCCCCGACCGACGACCAACTCCGCGCCGAGGACGATTTCGCCTTTCACGGTTGGGCCCTGGGCGGTGACTATACCTTTTCCCGCCAGACCAAGGTCTTCCTGGTCTATTCCGCCAATCTGGCGGACCCCCTTATCCAGACGGAAAGCCGGAAGACCTATGATCTCCTGGATTGGCACGGGGCTCAGTTCGGCATCTCCCATGCCTTTTGACGTCGCGCCGCGCGCCAGGCGCGGGGAAAAACTAATGGCCAGCCCGGAGACCTTTAACCATAATGCCCCACCCGTCCGCCGCGGGCCCGCCAGCCGGCCCCGCTCACCCGCCCGTCCCGCCCTTCAGAACCCCATCAGGTAGCCACGCTGACATGAATGAACCCGCGGAACCCACCCCACCCCCCAGTCTTTGGGAAATCTTTCTCGAATTCCTCCTGATCGGCGCCATCAGCTTTGGTGGTGGCATCGTTGCCTACCAGAAGATCCTCCTGACCGAAAAACGGCGCTGGCTGAATGACGACGAGTTCATGGCCTGCCTGGCGATCAGTCAGACCATGCCCGGCCTCAACGCGGTGAACATTGCCGTGCTGACGGGGGATCGCCTGAGGGGTGTCCTCGGCTCCATCGTCGCGTCCCTGGGTCTGCTCATCCCCGGGGTGACCTTCGTGCTGGTGATGGGCATCCTCTATCTGCAAAACACCGATCACCATCTGGCGAACCTCCTGCTGGCGGGGGTAGCGGCGGCGGCCACGGGCCTCCTGTCCGCCATCACTTACCGCTTGGGCCACCGCCAATTCAACCATTTCAAATCCCTGCTGATCGTGTTCGCCTCCTTTTTTCTGATGAGCATCATGAGCATGTCCTTACCCATGGTGCTGCTCATCATGGTACCCATCTCCCTCCTGCTCTTCCGTCCCAAGGCCTGAACCCATGGTTTCCGTACTCATTCACCTCGTCCTGACCTTTGGCACCCTCTCCCTCCTGGCCGTGGGCGGCGGGACCGCCGTGCTGGCGGAAATGCAGGAGGTCCTGCATCAGCAGTTTCAGATCACCCCGGATCGCTTCCTGGAGGTCTATAGCGTCGGTCAACTGGCCCCCGGGCCGAATATGACCATGGTGGTGATCTTCGGCTTCCAACTGGCGGGGATCATGGGGGCCTTGTTGGTGGGATTGGCCTTTTTTCTGCCTTCCAGCGTGCTCTGCTTCTGGATCGGCCGCTTCTGGAACTATGTCGGGGAAACCCCCTGGCGACGGGCGGTGCAGAATGCCCTGGAACCGATCTCCATCGGGTTGATGTGTTCCGGCGTCTATGCCGTCGGCAAATCCGCGTTGGATGGTCCCCTGACCATCGCCCTCGCCATGACCGCCTTCATGGGCGTGCTCTTTACGCGCATCAATCCCGTCTACGTGATTCTGGGGATCGGCACCCTGGGGGCCGCCATCAAGTATTGGCAGCCCGGCCTCTTATGATCTCAGCCCAACGTCGTCCCGGATCTCCCGGAAAGTCCCCAGGGGGACGTTCCACAGGCGATCCGTGTCAGTCGGCGACGGGAGGACGCAGGATATGCTCCAGAAAATCACTGTAGCCGGCCACCCAGCCCTTGCCCACCGCGACCCTGCGGGCGAGGATGCGCAAGGGGGTCAGATAAGGGCTCTCCAGGCTGATGGAGTGATACACCTTATCCAGGACCTGGATGCGGGCAAATTCAATCTGCACCCCAAACATCATGCTGACGCCTTGCCGCACCTTGGAGACCGTGATCTTGCCGGGCTGGTAACCCGTCGCGGTCATCACCTGTAGCAACTCATTGATACTGCGCAGCTTGCCACGCACCTCAAAGAGGCGGGGAAAGAAGGCTGACAGCGACAAGGCCTTCTCGGGGAAGCGAAATTTCACGCTGGGCCCAAAGGCGATGAACTCATCGAAGGCCTCGAGCACGGGTTTGATCTTGAGGTTGTCGCCCCGGATCTTGATGTTGTCCTTCTTACCATGAACGAACAGATAGTGGTCGTCGTTGGTCTCCTCGTTGACATCGGCATTCTGGGTGATCTCGACCCAGGAGACGGGTAACTCCACAATCTGACCTTCCGGCCAGAAGGCCCGCCACTCCCAAGTGGTGGTACTGCGCTGATAGGCACTCCCCCCGCTGGCGTCAGCCGGGTTGTCCGCCGTGACCGAAGAATGGTCCTCCTCCGCGTCCAGGAGGTAAGTGCGCAGGCGCAGGCGCATCTCGTTCACCGCCGTCACTACCGCGTGGGCGACCAATTCCATGTGGCTGATGAGATCGATGCGCTTGCGGTAAGTCAACAGCCAGTATTGATAGGACTTACCACCCAGCACCGGACCAATGATCTCGCAGGCATCGAGGAGGGCGATGAGGGCCGCTTCCTCGGGATGGGGCAGTTCGTCAGACTCGATCAGGCTGACCAGGGCCTGCCGGAGTTTCGCCACCTCGGTCTTCCGTGACTGACTGATGGTCAATTGCCGAAAATCCCAATTCAAGGGACTGCTGGTGGTCAGACAAATTTCCTTGGCCGCCAGGCTAGTTAGACACGCGGCACGTAGATCCCCCACGCGATCGGTAAGGGCATTGATGGCCACTTCCAGGGGGACGGTCCGCCCCAAGCGCTTGAGAGCTGCCAGGGCCAGTGCCTGCGCCGGTTGCAGTCGGGACTTCCGATCCAGCAGGGTCAGA
The DNA here is from genome assembly GCA_019136395.1 of Gammaproteobacteria bacterium. The sequence continues at coordinate 13,130 of JAGVUH010000183.1, read as the reverse complement.
TTCTTGAGATCGCTGTCTACCCTTCCGGCCAGAGACAGGTCGATCAGCAGCGCGCCCACCAACCCGAAATCCGCGTCGGACCAGGCGATCATGGTGTCGACTTTGACGGGCCACTCCAGGCTCAGGAGGACAAAGGACTCGGCAACGCTGAGATGATTAAGAGTCTCCGTTTGATGGGATTTTTGCGTCATGGATCTAACCAAAAGATGTGAACAGGATCGAGACAAGCTAGCGTCGATGCAATGTCAGTGGCGCTGAGCCCAGTTACCCCAGAGGATTCAGCGACCTCATCCTAGCTTAACCGGCCTGAAGGGGCCACTTGTCGTTAAGCAGTGGGCCGCGGGAAACGCAACGCCTTATCGTAAGGAAAGACATCCTCCCAGATCCCGCTGGCCGTCTGCTTCTGGCGTTGCTGCCAATAGCGATAATTGAAGATTTCCGGATGGGTGGCGAAGAGGATCTGGCGGATCTCCTCGCTGTTGGTCAAAAAGGTCGGGAATTCCTCGGGAAAGACATCCCCGGGGTTGATGCTGTACCAGGGCTCGGCGCTCATCTCATCGTCCAAGGTCCGTGCCTGGGGGATCTTGCGGAACTTGCACTCGGTGAGATAGCAGATCTCGTCATAGTCGTAGAAGACCACCCGCCCCTGGCGAGTGACGCCGAAATTCTTGAACAGCAGATCACCCGGGAAGATGTTGACGCCCATGAGCTCCTTCAGTGCCAGACCCCAGTCGTCCAGGATCGCCCGTTGCTGATCGGGACTGGCCTTGGCGAGATAGACATCCAGCGGAGTCATCCGCCGCTCGATGTAGAGATGGCGCAGGAACAGAATGTCCCCCTCCCTGGTGATGAGGGAGGGAACCTCCTTCTCCAATTCCTCCAGCAGTTCCGGCGCGAAGCGGTTTATGGGGAAGGCGACATCGGAGAACTCCAGGGTGTCCGCCATGCGTCCCATGCGGTCGTGATGCTTGACCTGGAGATAACGTTGCTTGACCTGCTGGCGGGTAACGTCCTTCTGCGGCGGAAAGCGATCGCGGATCACCTTGAAGACGTAGGGGAAGGACGGTAGGGTGAAGACCAGCATGACCAGGCCGCGGGTCCCCGGGGCGATCTGCAAGCAATCCTCCGAGTCCTCCAGGTGGGCGAGAAAGTCGCGGTAGAACTCGTTCTTGGCCTGCTTGAGAAAGCCGATGCTCTGGTAGAGGTCGGAGAGGGACTTGTTGGGCATCAGGCTATGCAGAAAGTCCACCGTCGCCGCCGGTACCGGCGTCTTGGCCATGAAGTAGGCCCGGGTAAAGCTGAACACCAGTTCCATCTGCGGGCGGGTGGTCAGGAGGGTATCGGCATAGATGGCCCCCGTCTCGTTGTTGGCCAGGGGGATGATGAAGGGCTGGCAGTCCGTGCCCGCCACCACCCGCCCGATCAGGTAGGCCGCCTTGTTGCGATAGAAGGGGGACTCCAGGACATCGATGCGCGCCTCGTCCGGAATCTGGGCACCGAAGGGACCCCGGGCCCGAAAGGCCGCGGCGATCCGCTGGGTATCCCGCTGGAGATCCTCGAAGGGGAGGGAAAAATAGAAGGCGGAGAGAATCTCCCAAACGCAATGCTCCAGACCGCCATCCCGGGGATGGAAGGACATATAGACCCGATAGCCAGCGGCCAGGGCCTCGCGGTCAACGCAGGAGACCAGAAAGATATTATCGTTATTGAAGTACTTGCGCTCGAAGATCCGGCAGAAGACGGAGTTATAGAAGGTCTCGGCCAGTTCCGGGCGGCTGTGGCGGGCCAGGAGGGCCTGATAGGCCCGCTTGACCTCCTGCCAGAGGGGCTCGTCGAGGGCCTGGATACCGAAGGCGGAACGGACCTTGTCGACGGTCTCCCGCACCCGCAAGTCATAATAATTGATGCGATTGGCGGAGGCCACCCGGCCGGACTCCCAGTCGGTCCGCTCGAACCGTTTACGGGCGGAACTGGTGATCTCCTGAAAAATGGAGTAATGCCGGTCGAAGCCGGTCAGAATGGACCGGGCGATCTGATGGGCCCGTTCTTGCAGTTCGTCACTCATCTTCCGGATCTCCCAGCGAATTGGCAGGAGCGGCGACACCTTAGGGGCCCAAGACAGCCCCCGGGCTACCGCTGATGGGCTGGACAACAAGGCAGCGCTCTCCGCCTGCCGTGGCCACGTCAAGGTCGACATTGAGGCTAAGGACATCTCCACCTCCAGAGGTCCACGGGCCCTGACAACAACAAATATCAACCCGCATCACTCAGGAGACGTTCATGCCCCAGGTCCAGCTTCTCGCCCCCGTCCCCCCCGCCCTCCAGCAGGTCCTCTCTCCCGCGGCCCTGGACTTCGTGGTGGACCTGGAGCAGCGTTTCGGCCCGCGTCGCCGGGAGTTGCTCGCCGCCCGCGTCGCCCGCCAGGCGCGTCTGGATGCCGGTGGGACCCTGGATTTCCTGGCCGAGACCGCCGACATTCGCGCCGGCGACTGGCGGGTACGCCCCGCCCCCGCCGATCTTCAGGACCGCCGGGTGGAGATCACCGGCCCGGTGGACCGCAAGATGGTCATCAACGCCCTCAACTCCGGGGCCAAGTGCTTCATGGCCGACTTCGAGGACGCCCACGGCCCGACCTGGAGCGCGACCCTGGAAGGTCAGCAGAACCTCTACGAGGCCATCCGCCGCACCCTGACCTTTACCAGCCCCGAGGGCAAGGACTACCGGCTCAACGACCAACTGGCCACCCTCATCGTCCGCCCCCGCGGCTGGGCCCTGCCGGAGAAGCATGTCGAGGTCGACGGCCAGCCCATGTCTGGTGCCCTCTTCGACTTTGGGCTCTACCTGTTCCACAACGCCCAGGAACTGCTGGCCCGCGGCAGCGGCCCCTACTTTTACATCCCCAAGCTGGAGGGCCACCTCGAGGCCCGGCTTTGGAATGACGTCTTCAGCTACGCCGAAGAGCGCCTGGGTCTGCCCCACGGCAGCATCCGCTGCACCGTGCTCATCGAGACCATCACCGCCGCCTTCCAGATGGACGAGATCCTCTACGAGCTGCGGGACTACATCTGCGGTCTCAACTGTGGCCGCTGGGATTACATCTTCAGCTTCATCAAGCGCTTCAGCGCCCACCCCGAGCGTTGCCTGCCGGAGCGTGGCCAGGTCACCATGCTGGTCCACTTCCTACGTTCCTACTCGCGCCTGCTGATCAAGACCTGCCACCGCCGCGGCGCCCACGCCATGGGCGGCATGGCGGCCCAGATCCCCATCAAGGACGACCCGGCGGCCAACGAGATCGCCTTCGCCAAGGTGCGGGCGGACAAGGAGCGCGAGGCCGGTGACGGCCATGACGGCACCTGGGTGGCCCATCCCGGCCTGGTACCGGTGGCCCTGGAGGTCTTCAACCAGCACATGCCCGGTCCCAACCAGCTCGACCGCACCCTGGACGACCTGACCATCACCGCCGCTGACCTACTCCAGTTGCCCGCGGGCACCATCACCGAGGCCGGCCTGCGCAACAACGTCTCCGCCGGCCTGCGCTACCTGGCGGCCTGGCTGGGCGGCCGCGGCGCCGTGCCCATCCACAACCTCATGGAGGACGCCGCCACCGCCGAAATCGCCCGCGCCCAGCTCTGGCAGTGGGTGCGCTACCCCGGTGGCGTCCTGGATGACGGCCGCAAGATCACCCCGGCATTGTTCGAGCAGACCCTGGCGGACGAACTGGCGCTGGCCCGCAAGGAGCTAAGTGAAGCCGGCGACCCGGCGGCCAGCCGCCTGGACCGCGCCGCCGATCTCTTGCGCGAGATCGTCCTCCAGGACCGTTTCGAGGAGTTCCTCACCCTGCCCGCCTACGCCATCCTGGACGAGACGGCAGGCCTTTAAGCCCTTTACAACCATCGCTGCGTGAGCAGCGCAACACCATTGAATGGAGTGACCATGACCAACATGACCCGCGAGCAGCAGATCCAGGCCCTGGAGCAGGACTGGGCCACCAATCCCCGCTGGAAGGACGTCAAGCGCGGCTACAGCGCCGCCGACGTCGTCCGCCTGCGCGGCTCCGTCCAGCCCGAGTACACCTATGCCCGCCGTGGCGCCGAGAAGCTGTGGGACCTGATCCATGGCCAGGCCAAGAAGGGCTATGTCAATTGCATGGGCGCCATCACCGCCGGTCAGGCCATGCAGCAGGCCAAGGCCGGGGTCGAGGCCATCTACCTCTCCGGCTGGCAGGTGGCCGCCGACGGCAACACCTCCGAGACCATGTATCCCGACCAGTCCCTCTATGCCTATGACTCGGTCCCGACCATGGTGCGGCGCATCAACAACACCTTCAAGCGCGCCGACGAGATCCAGTGGGGTCGCGGCATCGGCCCGGGCGACGCGGGTTACATCGACCACTTCCTGCCCATCGTCGCCGACGCCGAGGCCGGTTTTGGTGGCGTCCTCAATGCCTTCGAGCTGATGAAGAACATGATCGCCGCCGGTGCTGCCGGCGTGCACTACGAGGACCAGCTCGCCGCCGTCAAGAAGTGCGGTCACATGGGCGGCAAGGTGCTGGTGCCCACCCAGGAGGCGGTGCAGAAGCTCATCGCCGCGCGCCTGGCGGCCGACACCTGCGGTGTCCCCACCCTGGTCCTGGCCCGCACCGACGCCGAGGCGGCCAACCTGCTGACCTCCGACTTCGACCCCAACGACAAGCCCTTCATCACCGGCACCCGCACCGCTGAAGGCCTCTACAATGTCAGGAATGGCCTGGAGCAGGCCATCAGCCGCGGCCTGGCCTACGCCCCCTACGCCGACCTGGTGTGGTGCGAGACTGGCACCCCGGACCTGGGCTTCGCCCGCGAGTTCGCCCAGGCCCTCATGGCCCAGAACCCCAACAAGCTGCTGGCCTACAACTGTTCGCCCTCCTTCAACTGGAAGAAGAATCTGGACGACAAGACCATCGCCAAGTTCCAGGACGAGCTCTCCGCCATGGGCTACAAGTACCAGTTCATCACCCTGGCGGGTATCCACAACATGTGGTTCAACATGTACGACCTGGCTTACGACTATGCCCGCGGCGAGGGCATGCGTCACTACGTGGAGAAGGTCCAGGAGCCCGAGTTCGCCGCCCGCAGCAAGGGTTACACCTTCGTCTCCCACCAGCAGGAAGTGGGCGCCGGTTACTTCGACGATGTCACCACCGTCATCCAGGGTGGCGCCTCCTCCCTCACCGCTCTCACCGGCTCCACCGAGGAAGAGCAGTTCCACTAAGCTAGGAAAGGTGGGGTCGACCTGAGGGTTGGCCCTGCTGACAATAAGAGCCGTGCCCTGCTGCCAGGTCACGGCTTTTTTTGTTTAGGTCGACCTCGATCAACAATTTTCCACCCCAGCGCTCTTCGGGTAGGCTCAAGCCTCCTCGGGGAGATCAAGACCTGAAGACAGGATGACTTGCCACAACTGACTGAGAAGACACGATGAACTTCTTAATTACCGGAACTGGGAACGGTCTTGGCAAAGCTCTTGCCCGAAGTCTTGCCGAAGACGGGCATGCTGTCTTTGGAATTTCTCGCCGCAGATCCCCCGGGATCGCCTTAACTAATTATCAACATTTCTATTGCGACATCGTTAATCAAGGCGAAGTGGAAGCGATCGCCGCCCAGATACATGATCACATTGATGTACTCATTAACAACGCAGGAATACCAGGGCATGGGCGGCAGATACATGAATTGAATAATTCCGAGGTCCAAAATCTACTCAATGTCAATTTGTTCGGATGCATAAATACCTGTCGAGCATTCCTGGATCACATCAACCTGGGAAATTACAAGCGGATCATTAATATAAGCTCAAGATTCGGATCCATAAGCTTTAACCAGCGCCCGGAAATCGCGCCACTAAGGATGCCCTATTCCTACCGAATTGCAAAAGCGGCCATGAATATGTTCTCGGTCTGCCTCGGAAATGAATTGAAAGAACAGGGCATTACCGTGAACGTTATTCATCCTGGCCAATTCATTGGTGGCTGCGGACGATTTGAACCCAGTGAAGACCCCACGTTCATTGCCAGAAGGATCATTGAATTTGCCCTCGATGAGGATACAAGGTCATTTACAAAATTGACGGAGATAGGCAAGGAAGTGTTTGATTGGTGAAAAATGCGCTCGGACGAGCATAAAATGCATGCCCTCAGCCGCTGGGCGTCGCCCCCGCGCAACCGACGCCACTCAACTATCGCCGTGGTGGCGCTGGCCAAGGACCACAGGCACAATCACCCCCTATAATTCATGGCATTGGCGGTATCACTTCCCTGATCCTCAGGAACTGGACATGACAGAGCAAAGTTTGAAAACCACCGATTTGAGCGATGCCTGGGGCGACCAGGCCCAGGTCTGCGCCCCCCTCTTCCGCGACTTCGGCGGCCGGACCGAATTTCATGGTCCCATCGCCACGGTCCGCTGCCCGGACGACAACTCCATGGTCCGGGAGATGCTGGGCGAGCCCGGCGCTGGCCGGGTGCTGGTGATCGAGGGCGAGGGCTCGCCCCGCTGCGCCCTGCTCGGCGACCTGCTGGCCCAACGGGCGGTGGACAATGGCTGGGCCGGCGTCCTGGTCCACGGCTACATCCGCGACAGCGCCGTCATCGCCACCTTGCCCCTGGGGGTCAAGGCCCTGGGCACCCTGCCGCGCAAGAGCGAGAAACGCGGCCTGGGCGAAAGTCAGGTGGCGGTGCGCTTCGCCGGGGTCGACTTTCGCCCTGGGGATCTCCTCTATGCCGACGCGGATGGAGTATTGGTCCTCCCCGCCACCACCCCGGATGCGCCGTCCTGACGGGCTGGGGGCGCCTGGCCTTCACGTCGGTCCACCTTACTGATGATAATTTGACCCTGATGGCGTGGCGTCGCGCCAGGTTACGACTTTCAGGTTACACCCAGTCAAGATAAAACAACCCTACCCCATACCGAAGCTGACGAGGCCGACAACCGCCCGTGAACCCCGACCTCCTCTTCCGCACCCTGGCCTTCGCCGGCTATTTCATCATCCTGGCCATCATTGGCTGGCGGGCCTACCAACGGACCACGGATATCGAGGACTTCATCCTTGGCGGGCGGCGCATCGGGAGCTGGGTGGCGGCCCTGAGCGCCGGGGCCTCGGACATGAGCGGCTGGTTGATGATGGGCCTGCCGGGTCTGGCCTACGCCAGCGGCTTCGAGTCCATCTGGCTGGCGCTGGGGCTCCTGGTGGGGACCTGGCTCAACTGGCGCCTCCTGGCCCGGCGCCTGCGGGTCTTCAGCCAGGCCTACGGCAACGCCCTCACCCTCCCCGAATTCCTGGCCAACCGCTTCCAGGACCACGGCGGCTGGCTGCGGATACTGGCCGCCCTCTTCATCCTCATCTTTTTCCTGCTCTATACCAGCGCCGGGCTGGTGGCCGGCGGCAAGCTGTTCGAGGCCGTCTTCGGCTTGCCCTATGTCTGGGCGGTGGCTGCCGGGACCCTGGCCATCCTCCTCTACACCAGCCTGGGCGGCTTTCTGGCGGTGGCCTGGACCGATGTCTTCCAGGGCCTGCTGATGGCCGCCGCCCTGATCGTCGTCCCCCTGGTCGCCCTGGGGCAACTCGGTGGCCCGGCGGCGGCCCTGACCCAACTCCAGGCCTTCAACCCCGCCCTCCTCGACCCCTTCACCGCCGGCGACGGGCAGCCCTTGGGGTTCATCGCCATCCTCTCCCTGGCGGCCTGGGGCCTGGGCTATTTTGGCCAGCCCCATATCCTGGCGCGCTTTCAGGCCATCCGCGCGCCGGAGGCCGTGCCCCAGGCCCGGCGCATCGCCGTCGGCTGGTCGCTGCTCACCATGACCGGGGCCATCCTCACCGGCCTGGTGGGCGTGTTGCTCCTCGACAGCCCCCTGCTCGGCGACGAACGGGAGAAGGTCTTCATCCACCTGGTCAACCTGCTCTTCCATCCCCTGGTCGCCGGCATCCTCCTGGCGGCCATCCTCGCCGCCATCATGAGCACCGCGGACTCCCAACTCCTGGTCACCTCCGCCACCTTTACCGAGGACATCTATCGCCGTCTCCGGGCCCAAAAGGCCACCCCCGGCCAGTTGGTGATCGCCGGCCGGCTGGCGGTGGTGGCGGTCGCCATCCTCGCCTTCCTTCTCGCCCTGGACCCGCAAGCCCATGTCCTCGATCTGGTGGCCCAGGCCTGGGCGGGCTTTGGCGCCACCTTCGGCCCCGTGCTGCTGGTCGCGGTATACTGGTCAGGCATGACCTGGCGCGGCGCCCTCGCCGGCATGCTCACCGGCGGCCTGGTGGTCATCGCCTGGCCACCCCTGCTGGGGGACCTGTTCGCGCTCTATGAGCTCGTACCTGGCTTCCTGCTCTCCCTGATCGCCATCTGGCTGGTCAGCCGCCATGGCGGTGGGCCCCGGCGGGAGTTGGCGGCGGAGTTCGACCTGATCGCGCGGGGGCTTTAGGCGACGGAGGTCGTGGCGCTGTCGCGTTGATTGGAACTGGCGGGTATGGGGAATGGGCGCCGGGCCCGCCGGATTCAGGGCCAGTCGTTGAGGGACGCCGCCGGCTCCCCCGCGGTGAGGCGATCATAGAGGGCGGCGAATTCCTGGCTGAGCTTATGCCGGGGATCGAGATGGATCATGGGCTTGGCCTGGGAATGGGACTCGCGGATCTTGACCGAGGCCGAGAGGTAGGCATCCAGGACCGGCAGACCCTCGCCGCGTAGCTCCTCGACCAGGCGGACCGGTAGATTGGCGCGGGGCTGGTATTGATTGACGACGATCCCCTCGATCCGCAGCCGGGGATTGTGATCCGCCTGGACCTCCCGCACGCTGTCCATCAGGCCGTAGAGGGCCTGGCGGGAGAAATCGTCGCAGTCGAAGGGGATCAGGCAGGCGTCCGCGGCGATCAGGGCCGAGCGGGTGAAAAAATTCAGCGCCGGCGGGGTGTCGATGAAGACCTCCTCGATGTCCTTGAGGGTGTCCAGGGCCTCCCGCAGCTTGAACATCTTGTAGCGGGATTCCAGCTTGATCTGGAGTTCCTCCAGACGCGGATCGGCGGGCATGAGCCCCAGGTTGGGAAAGGGGGTCGCGACGATGAATTCCCCGGGCTTGGGGCCAAAGATGCGACACGCCAGGACGTCGTCGAACCAGTCGGCCAAGGTCCGGGTCCGACCCGCCAGCGCGGCCCCGAGCAGATAGCGGGAGGCATTGGCCTGGGGGTCAAGATCCACCAGCAGGGTTCTCCGGCCGCGGGCGGCGCTGATGGCGGCGAGATTACAGGCAATGGTGGATTTCCCCACCCCGCCTTTTTGGTTGAAGATCACGCGACGCATGGTGTTGGTTCCCATCCCGGATCAGGTTGCGAAATCACGGCACGAGGGTGAGCCTTGGTTGGACATTTTGCCATGGGAGCGCGGGCAAGGGGGTTCCCCCACCCATGGCGAGAAGTGAGAGGGGGTTAATCAATTGCCCAGCAAATCGAAGACGCAGACCCGGTTCCTGCCCTTGCGCTTGGCGGCGTAGAGGGCGCTATCCGCGCGTTTGAGGGGAGCCTCGGGGGCCTGGTCATTGTCCTGGAGATCGGTAATGCCAATGCTCACGGTCAGCGGGATCGGCCCGACCTGCGTGGTGAAGGGACCCTGCTGCACCCCGCGGCGCAGGCGTTCGGCCACCCGCAGGGCCCCGGCGGCATCCTCCGCGGCCAGAAGGGCGCCGAACTCCTCCCCCCCCAGGCGGCCGAGCAGATCGCCCTGGCGCAGGGCCTGGCGGGCGAGGCGGGCAAAGTTGCGCAACGCCTCGTCGCCTGCGGCATGCCCGTAGTGATCGTTGACCCGTTTGAAGTGGTCCAGATCCATGAGCAGCAGAGCCGAGCGGGCCTCCCGCCGTCCTCCGCGGCGCAGCCGCCGGATTTCCTCTTGCAAGCGCTGATAGAAAAAGCGGCGGTTGGCGACCCCGGTGAGCATGTCGGTGTTGGCCAGTTCCAGCAATTCGACCTCGCGCGCCTTCTGCTCACTGATGTCGCGGAAGGCGACCACGGCGCCAATCAATTGGGTCTCTTCGTACAGGGGGGCGCAGGTCATGGCCACCGGCAGCGGGCTGCCATCCCGGCGGATAAACCATTCCTCCTGATGCCGCTCCCGGCCCTCCGCCAGGGTGCGGTGCAGGGGACAGTCCGCGAAGGGATAAGGGCGGCCGTCCCGATGCCGGGTATGGAAGAGGGCGTGGGGGTTCTTACCCAGGACCTCGTCCGCGGCGTAGCCCAGCATGGCCAGGGCGGCGGGGTTGATGAAGGTGGTGCGTACCTGGGTGTCGACCCCATAGATGCCCTCGCCCACGGCCATGAGCAGGACCTCGTGGCGGTGGGCAAGGACACTGATGGCGCGGGTCTTTTCCACCACCTGCCGCTCCAGTTCCGCCTCGCTCTGGCGGGCGGCCGCGAGGGCCAGGTCCCGGGCCCGTTCATGCTCGCGCTTGACGCGGTGGAAGATGTCCGCCAGGAGGATCTGAATGAGGACCCAATGCAACAGGGTCCCGGCGAGCAGGCCATATTCCACCAGAAAACTGGTGGTCGGGAGCAGACCGAAGTTGGCGAGCAGGGTGGCCATGGCGCCCAGGTTCAGGACGGCGAAGATGAGCAGGAAATAGAGCGCGGAACGGTCGCGCCAGCGGACGACGATCAGGCCCGAACTGGTGAGATTGACGGCGATCATGACCAGCAGCCAGCCCCAGAGCGCCGGGACGGCCAGTTTGAAGGCGCCGGTCGCGACCAGGGTGGCGCCTGCGGCGACCGCCAGCAGATTGACCCGGCCCCAGCTCCGTGCCAGGCGCGGCCAGAACCGCTCCGGCTTCACCAGGGTGGCGAAGAGGCGATAGGCGAACCAGACCAGCACCACCTGGGTCACCAACTGGAACCACTTGAGCGGCAGCGGGATGCCTGGCTGAAGGACCAGCAACAGGGTGCCGTCCCGCAGCAGCATGAAGAGGGCGAAGCTGGCGACATAACCGGCATAGGCGGCAAAGACCGGCTCGCGCAGGTGGTACCAATGGAAGAGATTCATCAGCACGATGATGAGCGCGGTGATCAGGTAGCCGCCCTGCCACAGGGATTCCAGCCGGAGCCAATGCACGAAGGCCTCCGGTTGCCAGAGTTCGAGCCGCGCCTGGAGGGCGGTGGCGTTGGCGACCCGCAGATAGAAGGTCTGGGGGCCGCCCTCGGGCAGGCGCAACGGGACCAGGCCCGCATGCCCCAGGTCAGGGGGTTGGGTCCAGGGCCGCGCCAGATCCAGGGCCTGGTGGCGGTAGGAGGAGGCGTCCGGAACGAAGAGATCGAAATGGTCGATGTAGCGGGGGCCGAGGTGGAGCCACCAGGTCTCCGGCGCTCCTGGCTCCCGGATCAGGTCGAAGCGCAGCCAGGCGGCGCCAGCGACGTAACCGGCGCTGAGATCCCCCGGCAACGGGACAAAGGCGTTTGCCGGCAAGCGCCGGACCTCCTCGAAACCCAGTCGCCCGCTAGGGTCCGCCAGGAAGGCGAGATAACCCCTCAGGGGGCGCGACTGATCCCCGGCCGCCAAGGTCAGGGTCGCGGCCCCGGCCTGAGGCAGAGCCAGCAACAGGAGCACCAGCGCCAGCACCAGATCCCGCCAGCGGCCAACCATCGGGAAAGGTTCCCCTGGCGGCAAGGTGGTCATGGGCAAGCAATCACCCGGCCCGGGCACGGAGACTCATCAGAGGAGCCGCTGGCGCGCGGCCTGGGTCATGGCCGCGAGGAGCCGTTCGAGGGGCCGCTTGTGGACGGCATAGCTGACGCGGTAGAGGTCCGTCTGCTCCGCCGCCGCCAGCAGAAAATCGTCGCTGGTCTGGATGGTGTCGATCAGGCCCAGGGCCAGGGCCTGGGTGCCATGCCAGTATTCCCCCGTGGCCACCCGGGCCAGGTCCAGGCCTGGGCGATACTCATGGATGAAGTCCTTGAACAAGACATGGATGTCTTCCAGTTGCTGCCGCAACTTTTCCCGCCCGGCGTCCGTGTTCTCGCCGAAGAGGGTCAGGGTGCGCTTGTAGTCCCCGGCGGTATGCAGTTCGTAGTCCACCCCATGACGTTCCAGGACCCGATGGAAGTTGGGTAGCTGGGCGACGACGCCGATGGAGCCGACCACGGCGAAGGGGGCGGCGATGATCTGGTCGGCGACCACCGCCATGAGGTACCCGCCGCTGGCCGCCACCTTGTCCACCGCCACGGTCAGGTGGATGCCCTTGGCCCGCAGCCGGGTCAACTGGGAGGCGGCCAGCCCATGTTCGGTCACCAGGCCGCCGGCGTTCTCCAGGCGCAGCAGGACCTGATCCCCGGCCTGGGCCTCCAGCAGCAGGGCGGAGATGATCTCCCGCAGGGCGGCGGACTCCGTGGCCTTGATGTCCCCCTGGAAGTCGATGACGAACAGTCGGGCTCGGTCCTCCGCCGCCTTCGCCCGGGCCTTGTCCGCCTTGCGCTCGGCCTTCAGGGAGCGTTGATAGGTCTTGTCCGGCCGGGAGGCCTGGCGCAACTGGTGGGCCAGGTCACGGTAGTGGTCGTTGAGGTGGGTCACCTCCAGATGGTCCCCCCCGGCCTGGTCACTCTTGCGGGCACGGACGGCGAGGACCACCAGCAGCCCGATGCCGAGAAGGAGGGTCAGGGTCTTGGCGAGGAAGAGACCATAGTCGATCAGGGCCGCGGTCATGGGTGGTGGACTCCCTCGGATGACGCTCGCGAGCTAAATGGCGATCGGGGCGCGGATGGCCGGGTGAGGGTCATAGCCGAGGAACGCGAAGTCCTCGAACTCATAGTCGAACAGGCTGGGGGGCCGACGGCGGATCACCAGGCGCGGCCGCGGCCGGGGTTCCCGGGCGAGCTGGGCAAAGACGATCTCCGGGGTCAGGTGGTTGCGATACAGGTGCAGGTCGCCAAAGGTATGGACGAAATCCCCCGGCTCCAGATCGCACTGCTGGGCCAGCAGGTGCGTCAGCAGGGCATAGCTGGCGATGTTGAACGGCACCCCGAGAAAGAGATCGGCGCTGCGCTGATAGAGCTGGCAGGACAGGCGCCCGTCCTGGACGAAGAACTGAAACAGGCAATGACAAGGCGCCAGGGCCATCCGCCCGCGGTGG
>JAGVUH010000251.1 GCA_019136395.1 Gammaproteobacteria bacterium | reverse complement strand
ATGGCGAGGCCCAGGCTGACTGCGACTCTGCTGCCAGACTCCCTCCTGGCAACAGCCCCGCCCCGGACCGGCATCGCACGTCCCCTCAGCCTGGTCGTGAGACTGGCGGGGGCACCCTAACCGGCACCGCCGACAACCCTCTGTATCATGACCTTACACCCCTGGCGCTGAAGTAACGGATAATGCGGCGAAGTGTCCCACCGCGACGCCTTGCCCCACCCCAAGGCCAACCGGTTGCCCGCAGCCCGTGACGAGGAGTTTGACATGCTGGTCACCTTCAAAACCGATGCCCACGCCGACATCATCATGTTTGGCGACGTGGCCCTGACACTCCTCAAGCTCATGGGCTTGAGCGGCCGGGTACCTGGCGCCCTGCTGGCGGCGGAGATCGCCACCCTCGACCCGACGCCCCGACCCGGCGGCCATGATGAGGACGAGAGCGGACGCCACGTGAGCCTGGCCAACCGGGCCTTGCCCCTCATCGATCTGCTGAGCGCGGCCGCGGCACGGGGTAAGAACGTCATGTGGGAGAGCTGAAAACCGCTTGACTCCCCCCATCCCCCCTGGAACGTGGTTTCCGCTTGGAATCCCGTCCCGCCTGGGAGATCATTGTCATTTCACGCGCCTGGCACCTAACAATTTTCTGCCCTACCGGGTAGATCGGGTAACGGTCACTTCGGGAACGAGGTTCCCACCTACCTGACCCGGTCGCCGGCCCCCGCCGCGACACCACCCGCCTTGGTACGAGCAAACCAACCCCCGTCAGAGCCTGGCATCCTTATCCTAGCCGATACCGCCCATCCAGAGCATCGGGAGCCGCCACCCCATGGAACCAGCACCTGCCGCAGCCCCGCGCAACCCCGCGGAACCCATCCCGGCCACCCCCGGAGGCCCGCCCACCCCGGCGTCAGACCCCACGGGGCCGAGCGCGGAAGAGCGCCTGGCCGCCGTCCACCTTGCCCTAGAGGCCCTGGCCAACAAGCTGCGGGATACCGAGGTCGCGCTCATCGGCCGGATCGCCGATGTCGACGATGACCGGCGCCGTACCGGCATCGAGGTCCGTCGCGCCCTGGATGCCCAGCGGGATGAGTTCGACGACGACCTGCGCCGCCGCGGCCTGGCCGCGACCCTGTTCGGCCTCCTCGCCCTGCTGCTGGCGGTCGCCGCCGGGGGCTTCAGCTACTACCTCGCCGATGCCAACAAGGCGGAGATCAGCGGCCAACTCAGTGGCATCCAGGAGGCGGTCGCCCGCCTGTCGGCCATCGATACCGCGCCCCTGAACAAGCGGCTGGGGCAATTGGACGAGGCGGTGACCCGTCTGTCCGGGGATCTGGAGGAAAAGGTCGAGGCCCGGCAGTCCGGGGTGACCGATCTCGCCAATCGGCTCAAGGGCCTGGAAGAAACCCTGGCCAGCAAGTCCGAGCCGACGCCGGAACCCGCGGTGTCCAGCGATGAGGTCGAGGCCCTCGAAGCCGCCGGCGCCGATCTGGCCAAGAAGGTGGAAGATCTGCAAAAGGCCCAGGAACGGCTGGGCAAAGACATGCTGCTCCTGCGCGATAGCCTGGCCAATATCCTGGCCTCCGCCAATCTCCCCTTGGAGCGGAAGTCGTTCGCCCCCGAGGAGTCCTCCCCCGAACAGGCCGAAACCCCAGCCACCGCGGCTGATGCGCAAAAGCCTGGCGGTACCGCGCAGGCCGCCGGCACGGGCGTCAAGGGGTCCGGAGATCAACCCACTCCGGCCACCTCGGCCATTCCCGCCACCACTCCTGGCAACCAGACCGAGGGCCAGCCGCCAATCGCCGCTGTCGGCACACCCCTTAGCGTCTCCCCCTCGCCAGGCCTCGCCGTCATTGGCGACGCTCAGACCCCAGCGGGTTCCGGATCAGCCCCTGGTGAAAACGACCTGGTGCTGACGGAGCCCCAGCAGGCCCTGCAACTCATCAGCTTCCGTGACCTGGAGGCCGTCCAGCGCTTCGCCCAGCGGTCGGATATGCCACCGCGGGTCTATTACCGGACCGAGAGCCGGGGCGGTCGGCCCTGGTACGCGGTCTTCTTCGGCCTCTATCCGGATGCCGCCGCCGCCGCCGCCGCCAAGGCCGCCTTGCCGGCCGAGCTGGCCGCCCTCCAGCCGATCGTTCGACCACTCAAGGCCGCCGACCGGCTCCAGGTCCTGGAGCGCGCTCCATGACGGCCGCGGTTACCCGCCCCCCCTCGGGAAAGCGCCTGGCCCGGGAGCGGCGGACCATGGCGGCGATGATGGCAATCTACTGCCGGGATCACCACGGCCATCGGGATCGGCTCTGCGACGACTGTAACCGGTTGCTGAGCTACGCCGACCAGCGTCTGGCCAACTGCCCCTTCGGCGAGGACAAACCGGCCTGTAACCATTGTCAGGTCCATTGCTACAGCGCATGTTGTGGCGTCATCCCCTCCTCAGCCTCTACCACCTCCTCGACAAGCGTCGGGAGGCCCCGGACCTGGCCGCCGTCAAACAGGCTCGCAAGGTGGCCAATCCCCGGTCAACGGCACCGCGGCGGCCATCGGAGGCGCCCTGAGCTCATGGTGGGCCTCCAGCCCTCCGCCCCACCCAGGGCCGACCGAAATCCGAGCCGTCTCTGAAGCAAGCCTACCCTGTAGGCTGAGCGGCCGATTCACTGAGCCGCGGGCCGTCTTTCTTCCACCCTAACCACCGGAACCCTCACCCATGCTTTGTTGGGGCCGCCAACTCTTCATCGCCATCGTCATCCTCCTGGGCATCGGCCAGATGTTCGCCGCCTGCGGGCAGAAGGGCCCGCTCTACCTGCCGGACGATCAGGCCGCCCAACCCGCGGCTAAGGCCGCCGCCAAGGAGCAGGACAAGGCCAAGCCGGCGGCGACGCCCGCGCCCGTCCCGCCCGCGATCCCTGGCCCCGAACCCTTACCTCCCCCGATCCGCTAGCGCGAAAGTCACGGCACAGCCACGCGACTAGCCG
>JAGVUH010000318.1 GCA_019136395.1 Gammaproteobacteria bacterium | reverse complement strand
TTGGGAACGGTTGGCCCAGGGTCTGGACCCCAATGGCGAGGACGCGGCCCAGTTGCGGCAGTTCATCGCCGATGCCCGGGAAGAAGGGGGCCTGCCCCCTGGCGATGCGCCAACTGCCGCACCCGCCAGCCCGATGACGGGCCAGACGGCGGCAACCGGCCAGGACACCCTCGCGGCTGGCCCCAGTCTCCAAGTGGAGGTCAGCCTGGCGGAGCCCCTGTGGCGCGAGGCGGATGTCAACCAGAGCCTCTTCGTCTATGCCAAGGCGGCCTCGGGTCCGCCCATGCCCCTGGCGGTCAAGCGGCTCAAGGTGGCGGACCTGCCCCTGACCGTCACCCTGGACGATAGCCTGGCCATGACACCGGAGATGAAGCTGTCGAATTTTCCCCAGGTCATCGTCGGCGCCCGGATCTCCCCCAGCGGCCAGGCCAGCCCCCAAAGCGGTGACCTGGAGGGCGAGACTGGACCCCTCGCCCCCGCCGGTCAGGCGAACGTCAAGGTCCTGATCGAGCGGGTCCGGCCCTGAGGATTCCTTCGATTGATAAGCCTCAAGGATTGACGAAGGCCTGCTCCGGCTCGACCCGCTGGATCAGCCCCAGGCTGTGGAGTTGCTCCGCCAGGGTGCGCCAGCGCTCCAGGGTCATGGTCCCCAACTGGTCATCCCCGAGCCCGCCGCGGATCAGGGGCGCCTGGATCACCGCCGCCTCGGCGAAGGTGGTCGGCGCCATGGTCGGGTTGAGGGCCTGCATGACGCGATTGGCGGGGGCCGGGTCCGCCAGATAGGCTCGCCAGCCCTGGCGGGCGGCACGCACCAGGGCCTGGACCCGCTCCGGGTGCTGGTCCAGGGTCTGACGGCGGGTGATGATCAGGCCAGTGTAGGGGTTGAAGCCGATGTCGCTGAGCATGAAGACCTGGGGGTCGGCCCCAGCATGCCGGGCGACGATGGGCTCGGAACTGACGAAGCACTGCTGCGCCATCCGCTGATCCTGGAGAAAGGGGGCGATGTTGTTGTCGTGGGGCACGACCTTCATCTTGCCCAGCCCGTATTCCCGATCCAGCAGCTTGAGGAAGGGGGTGCCGGGGATGACGCCCAGGGTCCCGCCGGTGAAGACCTCGGCCAGGGACTTCAGGCCCCGGCTGGCATGGACCATGATGCCCTCGGGGAAGGACTGGTAGCCGGCGTAGATGGCCACCAGATCGACGCCCCGGTCCCGGGCCATGAGCAGGCTGTCGGCGCTGGTGATGCCGAACTCCACCTGGCCGGCGGCCACCATCTGTTCCACCGGCGACTGGGCCCCGCCGGGACGGATGGCGACCTCCAACCCCTCGGCGGCGAAGGCCCCGGTTTCCTGGGCGGCGTAGTAACCGCCGAACTCGGGTTCGGGGACCCAGTTGAGCTGCAAGGCCGTGCGGTGCCGGTCCGGGGGATCGGCCGGCTCACCAGAGCAGGCGGCCAACGCCAGGGCCAGCGGCAGGGCCAGCGGCAGGCCCACCAGGGCCAGGAACCAGCGCCCCGCGCGGGTGGAGTGGTCGAACATGGGCTACTCCCGGGTTTCGGCGATATGCCAGTGCCGCATGGTGAAGCGGCTGATGAGATTGACCAGGGCGAAGAAGACCAGCCCGAGGAGGGCGGCCATCAACACCGCGGCGAAGACCTTGTCGGTCTTGAGTTCTTTGATGGAGACCAGGACCAGGGTGCCGATCCCGCCGCCCTGGGAATAATCATCGGCGACGAATTCCCCGACGATGGCGCCGATGACGGCCAGCCCCGAGGCGATGCGCAGCCCGGTGAGAAACTGGGGCACCGCCGCGGGGATGCGCAGCTTGAGCAGCGTCGTCCAGGTGCTGGCCTGGTGGAGGCGGAACAGGTCCCGCAGGGCCGGATCGGTGGAGAGCAGACCGCTCAGGGTATTGGCGATGATGGGAAAGACCGAGACGATGAAGCTGACGGCGATGATGGTCTTGAGGCCGTAGCCGAACCAGATCACCAGCAGGGGGGCGATGGCGACGATGGGAACGGTCTGGAAGAAGACCGCGTAGGGATAGAAGGCTGGACAGGGCCAGGGCCACCACCACCCCCAGCAAGGCGCTGGCGAGAAGGCCGGCGCTGGCGGCTAGGCTGGTCTGGAGGATGCTCCGGCCCAGTTCGGCGCCATGGACGTACAAGGCGACGAAGACCTGGGAGGGCCGGGGCATCAGGTAGCCGGGGACGTCCAGCAGCCACAGGGCCAGCTCCATGACCAGGGTCAGGATGGCGAAGCTGAGGACGGGGGGCAGCCAGGTGGCCAGGCGCGCGGGCATCAGGCGCCTCCGGCCAGCGCCCGGCCATTCGTCGCCCACCGGGCCAGGGCGGTGGCCAGGCGGTGGATATGGGCCGCGTAGCCGGGGGACACGCGGGTGTCCTGATCCCGGGGCCGCGGCAGATCGACCTCCTGATCCAGGACCACGCCACCCCCCTGGGGGGCGAGCATCACCACCCGGTCGGCCAGGTACACGGCCTCGGCCATGGAGTGGGTGACGAAGACCACGGTCATGCCGTGGGCAAGAAAGAGCCCCTGGAGATGATCGTCCAGA
>JAGVUH010000477.1 GCA_019136395.1 Gammaproteobacteria bacterium | reverse complement strand
GCAGGCTGCGCAGGTCCGGGTCCTGGCCGAGGTTGCCGATCACTTGGGCGCGGTTGAGTGAGCGAGTAGCCATGGAAGTTCCCCCTTAGTCGTTGCGATGAATCCAAGCCGCGAAGGCCAGGGCCAGGGCGAAGAGCAGGCAGTAGCCGGCGCTCACCAGGGCCAGGGTGCCAATGAGGCGGGTCATGAGCGGCGGCGCCACTCAAAGGCGCGGCACCAGCAGTTGATGCCGGTGGGCAGTTCCAGCCGGGCGCAGAAGCGGCCGGCGCCCTGGCCAGCCGGCTGGGGCCGGAGGTGGGCGCAGTCGGCGCAGCGGTTGAGCTTGTAAAGGCGGTTCGCCTGAAGGGGATCAAGCCAGCCCAGGGCCATGCGGTTGAGGGCGTCGGCGCCACTTTCGGTCAGGGTGTTCATGGGTGCGGTCTCCGCTGGGGGCCGTCCCTGGCCCAGGTGGTGGGGCGGGTCTAGGCGACGAAGTCGCAATCGGCCTCATCGTCCATAGCCTGCAACTCCAGGTTGTGCATGTGTTTTTTGAGGATGCGCTGATGAGCGGCGATGAAGTCGAGGTAGTGCTCGCACTCGTCCAGGTCCATGCTTTCGATGTCCTTGATGCCCAGCATTTCGGCCAGGTGGAAGAGCCGTTGCATGTCCTCGGTCATGGCGGGGCTGCCGTGGTTGGCGAGGTAGGGCATGGCGGCGGCTCCTAAGCGGCGAGGTCCAGATGGGCGGCCAGCTCCGCCTGGCGCTGCGGGCAGAAGCCCGCCACGGGGCAGTAGTAGAGGCAGCGGGTCGGCTCGCCGGGGCGGTGCTCGACATAGCCGCCCTTCAGGTCGTCGGCGTGGGCCTGGGCGAGGTCCCGGTCCTCGTAGAGCTTGACGGCGCTCTTACGGCCGGGGGTGCGCACAGCGAACACGGCCGGGCGCTCCCAGCGTTCCTCCGGGGTGCAGGGCTGCGGGTCGATGCCACCCTTGAGGCAGGCGCGAGCCATTTGATGCCGCTCCACGCGGGAGGTGACCCACAAGTGCAGGTCGCTTAGCGGCCGTGGCTTGACCGTGAGGGTGACCACGGGGGCCTGCGGATAGTTGCCCCCGTCCTTGGCCTTGTTGCGCGACCAGTCGCGCAGCAGGGCGACGATGGACAGCCCGCGCACGTCGTAGCCGTTTTCCGCCGCCAGCCATTGCAGGACGTGGAGTTGATCGGCCCACTCGGGTTTGACTCCGTCGATTACCGACCAAACCGAGGTGGTCTTATAGTCCTCGATGTGGACGGTCTCGTATTCCGGGTCCAGCGGGACGATACGATCGGCCTGGCCGGAGATCCGCCAACCGGCGCAGTGGGCGAACAGGCGCTTCTCGGTGATGGCCGAGGGCTCGGCACGTTCGAGGATGGTGTGGATGGACTGACCCAGCAGGGACCAGATCCGGTCCGCGGCGTCCTCCTCCAGGTCCTCTTCATGCTGGCGGCGTAGGGCGACGAGCTGCGGCGGGGCGATGAGGCTGGTGGCGCTGATGTCCCCGGTCTGACCATGGGGATAGGGGTCGTTCTTGACCGCCTCGACGATGGCGAGGGGCAGGTGATGGACGTTGGTAATGCGCATGACTGCTCTCCGGTGGGGCGGCCGTCCCTGGCCGGGGTGGTGTGGGTACTGGGCTAGATCCCGCTGCCGGTCTTGGCGGCGAACGGCGCGCCCGCGACCGGGCCGGCCGCTTCCGCCTCGATGGCGATCCGCTCGGCGAAGTCGTCCAGGTGGTCAAACAGGGTCTGGTGCTGCTCGCTGGTGAGATCCGCGAGGGAGGTGACCCCCCAACGGCGCTCGGTCCAAGCCTTGATGCGCTCCCGGTAAGCCTGGAGACCCAGCTCCGTGATGCGGGCCTCCAGGCGGCGCCGTTGCGCCTCGCTTTGAGAGGTCCCTCCCTTGCTGCCGCCGGGCTGCGGGGCCGGGTGGGGGCCAGCGTCCGCAGGGGGAGGGGTCCGGCTGGTGCCCGTGCCCGGGGGGGCGGGCGCGGGGGCGGGCCGGGAGGGGGGAGTCCCGGCCGAGTAGGTGGCTTGAGCGTCGTCGTCCTCGTCCGCGGTGACGATGCCGAGGGCCGCGGTCAGGGCGTAGCGGCGGCCGTAGGTCAGGGCCGAGCCGGCCGCCTGGGTGCTGTTCATGCGGGCGCCCCCGTCCAGGGGGACGCGAAAGGTGGTGGTCTC
>JAGVUH010000385.1 GCA_019136395.1 Gammaproteobacteria bacterium | reverse complement strand
TTGCTTGCCCGATGGCGGTTGCTTGGCCGCTGGTGCCTGGACTTCGGCCCGCAGGCTTTCGCCCTTGGGGTATACTGCGGCGGTTTTCGTCTGGGTGAGTCTTCGCATGCGCTACCGGATACCTTTTCACTTGGCCTTGGCCCTGCTCCCGATCCTCCTCCTTGGCGGATGCTCCTTTTTTGGGGAGCAGGAAGATGTCACCAAGGACTGGAGCGCCTCCAAGCTTTACGCCGAGGCCTCCGCGGAATTGAACAGCGGCGGTTACGAGAACGCCATCAAATATTACGAAAAGCTGGAGGCCCGCTACCCCTTCGGCCGTTATGCCATGCAAGCCCAGTTGGACGTGGCTTACGCCTATTACAAGGCCGATAAGCCTGAGGAGGCCATCGCCGCCGCGGACCGCTTCATCAAGCTCTACCCCCAGAGCCCCTTCGTCGACTATGCCTACTATTTCAAGGGCATCGTCAACTACAATCGCAGCGTCGACTTCCTCGACCGTTTCATACCCACCGATCGTTCCCAGCGTGACCCCGGCTCCGCCCTGGATGCCTTCAACGACTTCGCCGAGGTGGTCAAACGCTTCCCGGACAGCAAGTATGCCCCCGATGCCCGCCAGCGCATGTTGTACCTGCGCGGTAATCTTGCGCGCAACGAGGTCAACATCGCCAAGTTCTATGTCAAGCAGGGCGCCTACCTGGCGGCGGTGGACCGGTGCAACCACGTCATCCGGCATTATCAGCGCACCAGCGCGGTGCGCGATGCCCTGGTGACCATGATCGATGCCTACAAGAAGCTGGGCAAGGACGACCTAGCCACCGATGCCCAGCGCGTGCTGGATCTCAATGACAAGGAAGGCAAATTCGTCTCCGATCAGGAAGCGCCCGAGGAAATCAGCCTGACGCGTAAGGTCTGGGACTATCTGGAACTGGACAAGAACTGATCGGTTGGCGAGCCCGTAGCCGGGCGGTGATCGCCAACCTGCGACCACCGCGTTCGGGAAACCGCCGCCACTCTCTGCCCCGCGCTCAGGCCCACCCCGTACCTGGCCCGCGCGCGCGTAATCGCGTGCTTACTCTCAACCAGCCGACGGTAATTTCACATTCCGGCCTTGGTTCACATCGCGGCCTCGTTCTCCTCGCCGGTACGGATCCGCACCACCCGCTCCACGCTGGAGACGAAAATCTTGCCATCGCCGATCTTGCCGGTCCGGGCGAGCTCGGTGTGGCCCTTCTGGCGCCCGAAGCCCTTAACCTCAATGGCGGTCATCCCGGTGATGCCAGCGGCCGACAGCGCCTCGCGAACGTCATCGAGTTTGAAGGGCTTGATAATGGCTTCGATCTTCTTCATGGCGGACTCCAGCGGCTAGCGAACGGTATTTGGGTCAGGTCCTTCGGGTCCCAGCAGAACGGCACCAACGACCCCCGGCAGATTATAAAGGACATATCCCGCCGACAGAGAAACGAAAAAGGCGGCCTAAGCCGCCTTAATCATTTTAAATCATTGAATTATGGCGTCCCCACGGGGATTCGAACCCCGGTTGTCGCCGTGAAAGGGCGGTGTCCTAGGCCTCTAGACGATGGGGACTGAGACTGGGCGTGGCCTTGCGGATCGCTAGAGGGCAGACCGCGAGAGGTACGGGATTTGGTGGAGCCAGGCGGGATCGAACCGCCGACCTCAACACTGCCAGTGTTGCGCTCTCCCAGCTGAGCTATGGCCCCGATGAATCGAGAGCACGCATACTACCCTGAGCCCCCCTTGCTGTCCAGCTTTTTGTGCTTTTGGTAGGACACTGCTTTCGTCCTCACCTTTTTTTCGCGAACCGCAGCCCTAAATGCTAGGTCAGAATGAAGGGCAATCTGCCCCATGATCCATACTAAGATCCTAAAATTGCCCCACGATCCAACTCGAGAGATCTCAACCGATGAAACGCATTTTTCTCTTCCTGGCGACCAACTTCGCCGTTTTGATAGTGATCAGCTTGGTCTTCAAGCTCCTGGGTTTTCAGGGCCTGCTCCAGGCCAATGGCGTCGACCTCGACCTGGGCGCGGTGCTGGTCTGGGCGGGTCTGATCGGCTTCTCCGGCTCGATCATCTCCCTGCTGATGTCCAAGGGCATGGCCAAGCGTTCCATGGGCGTGCAGGTCATCACCCATCCTTCCACGCCCTTTGAACAGTGGCTGTACGGCGTGGTCGAGCGCCAGGCCCAGGCCGCCGGGATCGGCATGCCCGAGGTCGGCATCTTCGACTCACCGGACCCCAATGCCTTCGCCACCGGCTGGAACCGTAACGCGGCCCTGGTGGCCGTCAGCACCGGTCTGCTGCAACAGATGAACCGGGATGAGGTGGAGGCGGTGGTAGGCCACGAGATCAGCCACGTGGCCAACGGCGACATGGTGACCCTGACCCTGATCCAGGGAGTGGTCAATACCTTCGTCGTCTTCCTGTCCACCATCATCGGCCACATCGTCGACCGGGTGATCTTCAAGAATGAGGAAGGCCACGGCATCGCCTATTTCGTCTCCTCCATGATCGCCCAGGTACTGCTCTCCGTCCTGGCAACCATGATCGTGATGTGGTTCTCGCGTTACCGTGAGTTCCGCGCCGATGCCGGTGGCGCCGGTCTGACCAGCCGCCGTCAGATGGCCTCGGCCCTGCGCGCCCTGCAGCGGGTGCATGAGCCACAAGACCTTCCGGCGGGTGAGTTTGCCGCCTTCGGCATCAGCGGCGGAATGGGCGACGGGCTCAAGAAGCTCTTCATGAGCCACCCACCCCTGGAGGAGCGCATCGCGGTCCTGGAGGCCGGCCGCTGAGAGAGGTCTGAGTCCAGCCGCGTGATGGAAAACAAGTCAAAAAGGCCAAAAGATGCCTGCGGTTGGACCAAGTCAAGTCACGCCGATCCGCACCAAACAACAGGGGCCGAAGATTGCTTCGGCCCCTTTTTTCATGCAACCGTTCGGACCCCCTCTCCCCAACCCTCGCCCACCAGGGGGGAGGGAGCAAGAGAATCAGCGCCTTGTGCCGCAGAAGCTGTTCTGTGGCACGAGGGATCCGAACGCATACTTTTTAATAGCCTAGTTTGATATTGAAGAATTTTGCAGCCCGAAGCCTTCGGCTTCTGGTCGGGGCCCAAGGGGATCGAGGGAGGATCGGGAAAGCCGGGCATGGATGAAGAGTGAATTGTCCCCACTCACTACCACCGCGGTCGGACAGCTCCAACCAAGATCGCCCCGCCACTTGGACAGGAACTGTCCGAACTCCGGGTCCCTCCCTCAGGCCATGAGCGCGGCGTGGGCCGCCGCCAGGCGGGCGATGGGGACCCGGGGGCCCGAACAGCTCACGTAGTCCAGGCCCGCCTCGTGGCAGAAGACGATGGAGGCGGGATGGCCGCCATGCTCGCCACAGATACCCACC
>JAGVUH010000587.1 GCA_019136395.1 Gammaproteobacteria bacterium | reverse complement strand
CGGCGGGCGAGGTCGCAGGGCAGATCCTCCTGGCCCAGATGCACCCCGGCCGCCTCGCAGGCCAGGGCCAGGTCAAGGCGATCATTGACGATCAGGGGAATGCCCTGGGGATCCAGCAGGGTCTTCAACGCCTGGGCCAGGGCGAGAAACTCGCGGGTACCCGCCCCCTTTTCCCGGATCTGGACCACCGTGACGCCGCCTTGCACGGCGGCACCGACGACCTCGACCAGCTCCCGGCCCAAGGCCAGGGAGCGGTCGGTCACCAGGTAGAGGGAATAATTGACGGGCCGCGACATCTCAAGGCCGGTCACGCAAGAGCCCATGGGTCAGGCCAGGCATAAGTACCCCCGCGAAAAGTTGGGTTCATTCAGCCGTCAACCGCGCCCGGGCCATCACCTCCTCCGGCGTGACAGCATCGAGGGCGTCGATGAGGCGGGTGCGGAAGGTGCCCGGCCGGGGATCGCCTTCCGCCGCCAGCTCGCCGGCGATGCCGTAGACGATCAGGGTGCTGATGGTGGCCACCAGGGGATCGGCCTGCACCGCGGCAAAGGCGCCGACCAGGGAGGAACAGACGCAACCGGTCCCCGTCACCCGCGCCATGAGCGGGTGGCCGTTGGCCACCCTTATCCGACGCTCGCCGTCGGTGACGAAGTCCTCCGCCCCCGTGACGGCCACGACCGCCCCGGAATATTGGGCGATGGCGATGGCGGTACCCCGGGCCTCATCCACGCCGCGGGTCGCGTCCACCCCCTTGGTCCCGCCGCCGGCCTCGGCCAGGGATAGGATCTCCGAGGCGTTGGCGCGCACGATGGTCGGCTTGACCTCGTCGAGGAGTCGCAGGGCGGTATCCGTGCGCAAACGGGTGGCCCCGGCCCCGACCGGGTCCAGGATGAGGGGCAGGCGCCGCGCCCGGGCCGCCTGCCCCGCGGCGAACATGGCCTCGATCCAGGGCGGCGACAGGGTACCGATGTTGAGCACCAGCGCCCCCGCCAGGGCGACCATCTCCCGCACCTCGTCCGCGGCGTGGGCCATGACGGGGGAGGCGCCAATGGCCAGCAAGGCATTGGCGGAGAAATCCATCACGACGTAATTGGTGATGTTGTGGACCAACGGCCGCTGGCGGCGCAGTTCCACCAGCGCCGCCGCGGCGCTTTGCACAAAAGTCTGGGTCATGCCACTCCCTCCAGGCGGTTAGCGGCCCGGAGCCGGGCCGAAGGGAAGTATACCCATCGCCGAGGGAGTTGCATCCCGGCTGTGGCTGTGGGACGAGTCATGGCCCGTGGCGGTCGATCCGGTCGGCTCCTACGAGGAGGACGACGAGCTGATCGCGGCGCGCATCGATCGGCGATGGTGAGGGGGCGAGGCTCATGGGTGTGATTGTCCATACAAAATAGTTGACGGCGCGTTAGAATGTATATGCAATTTGCCCATGATCAGTTACGACGAAGCCAAACGCCGCGAGAACCTGCACAAGCACGGCATTGACCTGGCTGAGCTGGGAAGCGCCTTTGACTTCCAGATGGTGACCGCCGAAGACGCCCGCTATGCCTATGGCGAGCAGCGCCTGCAAAGCCTGGCGCAATGGCAAGGGCGGGTGGTCGTGCTGATCTGGACCCTGCGCGCCGATCGTGCCCACCTGATTTCCTGCCGCTATGCCGACAAACATGAAACAAGACGCTACCTTGCAGCCCTTTGATCCCGCGGCGGCCCTGGCTGCCGCGCCCGTGCGACCGGTGCCGGATGATGACAATCCGCCCACGACGGCGGCGGATTGGGAGCAAGCCATCGTGACCCCCGGTGGTGGCGTGACCGCGACCCTGGCGGCGCTGCGGCGCGGCCGGGGGCCACAAAAGGCGGCGCGCAAGGTACCCACGGCCTTGCGCCTGTCGCCGGAAGTCGTCGCCTTTTTCAAGGCCGGCGGACGCGGCTGGCAGACGCGGGTGGATGAGGTGCTGAAGCAATACGTGGAACAGCACTCCTGATATGCCCGGCCGGGCGGGGGCCTGGGGATTCGCCATCAAGGTCAGAGGGGTACGGCATTGAAGTGGTGCCGGCTGGGCAGGGGGCTGCCGCAGTGTATGACCGAGAACAAGATTAGCAACACCCGTGGGCGCTTGGTGCTTCCGGCCGGCTGAATCCGGTAAACTCCGCTCGAGCCGATGGCTCCTATCATCAGACCTTAAGCCAGGAAGCGTGATGACCCCGGACGACTTTATCCGCAAGTGGGACGGCGTAAAGCTCAAGGAAAAACAGGCCTCCCAGGAACATTTCCTCGACCTCTGCGCCCTGGTCGGCGTCCCCAGCCCGGCCCAGGCCGACCCGGAGGGCGCCTGGTTCTGCTTCGAGAAGGGGGCCAGCAAGGCCGGCGGGGGCGAGGGGTGGGCCGATGTCTGGCGGAAAGGCCATTTCGCCTGGGAGTACAAGAGCCCGGGGAAGGACCTGGACAAGGCGTTTGAGCAGCTCCAGAAATACACGCCGGCCCTGGCATACCCGCCGCTGCTCATCGTTTCCGATATCGACATCATCCGCATCCATACCGCCTTTACCGGCCTGGTGCCCCAGGTCCATGAGATCAAGCTTCACGATCTCCGTGACCATGCGACGTTCTACCGCCTGAAGTGGGCCTTCACCCAGCCCGATCAGCTCCGCCCGACCCAGACCCGGGCGCAACTCACCGAACAAGCGGCGGCCCAACTGGGCGCTCTGGCCCTGACCTGGCGCGAACGGGGGCATGATCCCCTGCGGGTGGCGCACTTCTGCCAGCAGGTGTTGTTCTGCCTGTTTGCCGAGGATATCGACCTCCTGCCCAACAAGCTGTTCACCGAACTCTTGGAAGCGGCCAAGGATGAGCCTGCCATGGCGCAACAGCAGTTCGCGACCCTACTCGGTACCATGGCCACGGGCGGCCTGGTCGGGTTTAAGCGGGTGGCCTTTTTCAACGGCGGCCTGTTCACCGATGCCCAGGCCCTGCCGCTCGAACTGGCCGACATCAAGGCGCTCCTGGCCCTGGCGGCCCTGGACTGGTCAGCCATTGATCCGACCATTGCCGGCACCCTGTTCGTGCGCAGTCTGGACCCGGCCCTGCGGGCGCAGTTAGGCGCTGAGTACACCGACCCCGCAACTATCATGCGCCTGGTCAATCCGGTGGTGCTCGACCCGCTGCGGGCGGAATGGGCGGCGGTCAAGGCGCAGATGCAGACCCAGATGGACAAGGTCCATGCCGCCAAGTCACCGGCCGCTGCCACCAAGGCCAGGAATGCCGCCATGGAGCTGTATCAGGGCTTTCTCCATCGGTTGCAGCAATTCCGCGTCCTCGACCCGGCTTGTGGGTCGGGGAACTTCCTCCTACTCACCCTGCTAGGCCTGAAGGATCTGGAACATCAGGTCATCACCGAAGCGGAGTCGCTGGGCCTCGCCCGCCAGTTTCCCGCCATCGGGCCGGAGAACCTGCTAGGCATCGAGATCAATCCCTTCGCCGCGGAATTGGCGCGGGTGTCCCTGTGGATCGGGGAGATTCAGTGGATGCTGAATCACGGCTTTGCCCTGTCCCGGTCGCCCATCCTGCGCAACCTGGATAATATTCAACTGCGGGATGCCATTCTGAACCCGGATGGGACCGAGCCGGATTGGCCCGAGGTGGATGTCATCGTTGGCAATCCACCCTTTCTGGGCGATAAAAAAATGCTTGCGGCCCTGGGCGACGATTACGTCAAGCGTCTGAGGTCTTTGTATCAAGGTCGGGTGCCGGGCGGGGCTGACCTGGTGACCTACTGGTTCGAGAAGGCGCGGGCGCAGATTGAAGCGGGCAAGGTCAGACTCGCCGGGTTGGTAGCCACCAACAGCATCCGGCAAAAACGTAACCGACCCGTACTGGAAGCGATCCGCGAGTCGGGGACCATCTTCACCGCCTGGTCCGATGAACCCTGGATCAACGACGGCGCGGCGGTGCGCGTCTCACTGGTGGCCTTCGGCGGCAAGGCAACCTTCGATAGCGTCATACCGGACATCCGCTTGGATGGCCAGCCGGTGGCGTCAATACATGCGGACCTGACCGGACAGCCCCTGGGCGCGATGGCTGGCATGGATCTGACCCTGGCCCAGACTTTGCCGGAGAACGCGGGATGTTCCTTCTTCGGCTTTTGTCTGGCGGGTCCCTTCAAGATTCCGGCACCCACCGCGCAGGCGCTGCTTACCTTACCCAACCCGCACGGCAAGCCGAATGCCTATGTCCTCAAGCCTATCTTCAACGGCTCGGACATCACTCGCCGCTGGGCGGGGCAATGGGTGATCGATTTCGGCCTGATGGATGAGAGCGAAGCTGAGTTGTACGAGGCTCCTTTTCAGCATGTTGTCAAATACGTCAAGCCAGAGCGCATCACTAACAACCGCAAGGCACGTGCCGAAAAATGGTGGCGTCATGGTGAGGCAAGACCCGGCATGCGCGCCAGGCTGAAGGGTTTGTCCCGCTATCTCATCACCCCGGAAACCGCCAAGCATCGCTTTTTCGTCTGGTTCCCCATTGGCGCGGCACCCGAGCACAGCTTGATCGTGTTTCCCCGCCAGGATGACGTGACCTTTGGCGTCTTGTCTTCCCGGTTTCATACCACCTGGGCACTGGCAAAAGGCGGCACTTTGGAAGATCGTCCGCGCTACAACTCCACCATGACCTTCGAGACCTTCCCCTTCCCCGCGGGCCTGACGCCCGCCGATACCGCTGGCCCGGTCGAGATTCTGGAGGATGGCGTCGTCCTACCCTCCGTGGCCCCGGAGCGGCGGCCCTTGGCCTTGGCCATCGCCCAAGCGGCCCTTCGCCTGAACGAGCATCGGGAGAACTGGCTGAACCCACCCGAGTGTGTGGAGCGGGTACCCGAGGTAGTCCCTGGCTACCCCGACCGGATCATCCCCAAGCCCGGTCTTGAGAAGGACCTCAAGGCCCGGACCCTGACCAACCTCTACAACCAGCGTCCGCATTGGCTGGACAGCGCGCACAAGGCCCTGGATGCGGCGGTGGCGGCGGCCTATGGCTGGGAGGACTACCGCTCGGAGATGCCAGACGAGGAGATTCTTGGGCGGTTGCTGGCGTTGAACCTGGAGCGAAGCCAAGCATGAGCATGACCTTGGCGGAAATCCTGGACCTTACTGGCATACTGGATGTTACGCCTGGTGAGGATACGCCCCGCGCGCGCTTCCGCCGTCACCTGGCCAGAGCAATGTCAGAATCAAATTTGCTACTAACTGTCATGAGGCGGCAAGCCACACCCCTGACTATGAAAGACTTTCCCGTGACTTTCACGCTAACCTTGCTGCTCAATGGTCCACCGCGTAAGGCCCGGGGTGGCGCCGCGGCCATGCCTGTGTAGGAGTGCCAATGAGCGCACCTGATCTGCTCTATCTTTCCCGCGCCGATGTGGAAAGCGTGGCCCTGGACATGGCATCGATCATCGGTGCCTTGGAGACCGCGTTCAGGGAAAAGGGCCAGGGGCGCATCGAGATGACACCCGAGACGGGCATCAACACACAGCCCGATGCCTTCCTCCACGCCATGCCCGCCTACATCCCATCGCTCCGATCCGCTGGCATCAAGTGGGTCAGCGGCTATCCGGGGAACCAGGAGCGCGGTCTGCCCTACATCTCGGGCCTGCTCGTCCTGAATGACGACCAGACGGGCCTGCCCTACGCCGTGATGGACTGTACGTGGATCACGGCCTACCGCACCGGAGCGGCCTCAGCAGTTACGGCCAAGTACCTGGCCCGCGAAGACAGCGAGGTGGTCGGTATCCTGGCATGCGGCGTTCAGGGGCGTGCGAACCTGCTGGCGATGGCCGCGTGCTTCCCCATCAGGCGCGCCTATGCCTACGACATCCTGCCGCATGCACGGGATAGGTATGTGGAGGAGATGTCGGCCAGGCTGGGCATCGAGGTCATCGGCGTGGACCACCCACGGCAAGCCGTGGTGGACAGCGACATCGTCATCACCTCCGGGCCGATCCTCAAGCACCCGATGCCGACCATCGACAGGGACTGGCTCAAGCCGGGCGCGTTCGCCAGCGCCGTGGATTTCGACAGCTACTGGACGGCAGAGGCGCTGGCGCAGCTTGACAAGATCGCCACAGACGACCGCGCCCAGTTCCGTCACTATCAGAGCCTCGGCTACTTGCAGGCGACGCCCGCTCTGTACGCCGACCTGGGCGAGATCGTGGCGGGCCTGAAGCCGGGGCGCGAAGTGCCCACCGAGCGGACGATGGCGATGAACCTCGGGCTGGCCATGGACGACATGGCCGTCGCGCCGCAGGTCTATCGCCGCGCCCGGGAGCTCGGCATCGGCACCTCGCTCGCGCTTTAGACCAGCCCACCAGGCGAGGGGACATCGCATGACGCCACACCCACCGGCCGACGTCACCGCGCGACGCTTGGGTGAATCCGTGACGAACCGCGACGCAATCCTGCATGCGCAGGCGAGGTTGATGCGCCTCAACACCCTCCTGTGCGTGGCTTGGTGCGGGCCATTCATCCTGGCGGCGGCACTGTCGGGTTCGATGCTACTGTGGACCGATACCATGGACTACGCGCGCGCAGTATTGGTCTCGTTGTTCGCCTGGCGGATCCTGCGGGGTGTCGCCCGCGGCACCCTCACCGGCTTCGATTACGGCACCGACAAGGTGCAATCGCTCATGGCGCTGGCGGGCGCTTTCGCCTACTTGACGGCGCTGTCAGTCCTAGGCTGGGGATGCCTGCAGCGCATCCTTGATCCGGTGACGCTCAGCCCCACCTATTCTCGCTTCGGCATCGGCCTTCAACTGCTGTCCATTGGCTCGGACCTGTATCTCGGCACGAAGAGCCGGGGATTGTCGCGCCAGCTCTGCTCCCCGGTGCTAGAAGTGCACTGGCGCACCTGTTTCTCCTCGGCACTGATCACGTTGGCCATGATGCTCGGCCTGCTGCTGACCATCCTGCTGCACAACCGTTCCTGGTCCGTTTACGTTGACCCGGCGTGCGCGCTGTTATTCATCGCCTACGGTGTCTTCACGTTCCTGCCGACCATCGCCGCTGAGGTCGAGACGCTCGCTGACAAGACGCTCAAGGAGGAATTCCAGTTGCGCATCGACCGGCGACTGGTCGAAAACTTCCACGGGTACTCGGGATTCCATGGCGTTCGTTCACGGCGATCGGGCGGGCGGCTCTTCATCGAGATCGCCCTCAGCTTCCCGGCGGACATGCCGGCAGGCGAGTGCATGAAAACCATCAATGCCCTGCGCGACGGCATCGGGCAGGATCTGCCGGGCAGCGAGGTGTCCGTCGTACTGCAGGACACGACTGCGTCCGGAAAAGCGGCCATGACATAAGCGCAATCGGAGCTCCGTGGTTGCCGCCAGCGGAAGCCCCGCCTGACCTGCCGGACAGACCGCGGTGTCTGGTGTCACAGTCGAAAGTCAGGAAGGCCGGACATCCCGGCCATGCCCGGCAGAGGAAATCGACATAATCGTTCATATTCATGACGGCTCTAGCAGAGCGGCGCGGATCACGACGCCTGTCACGGCCGGACAAGATTCGTCCCAGGGACGCTCCAGAGAGGCCACGGTGCCACCAACGGGCACCTCGCGGAAGGGTGGCGGCCAGGGATCAGCTTAGATCGATGGCGTGGCGCTTGAGATCCTCCAGGCTGACATATTCCAGGGCGCGCTGATGGGTGGCGCGTAGCACCACCTTGGGGGCGCAGCCCGCCTCCAGGGCCTCCCGCCAGCGCGCCGCGCACAGGCACCAGCGGTCGCCGGGCTTGAGACCGGGAAAGTCGAACTCGGGGTGCGGGGTGATCAGGTCGTTGCCCTGGCGGAGGGAAAACTCCAGGAACTCCGCCGTCATCCGGGCGCAGACCACGTGGCGACCCACATCGTCGGGGCCCGTGGCGCAGCTTCCATCCCGGTAATAGCCCGTCACCGGCTCGCCCTCCGAGCAGGAGACCAGGGGCTCGCCCAGCACGTTCAGGGCCTCGTCTCTGCGGTAAAATCCACCATCCATCGCCAAATCCTCTGTTCAGGTTGTCAACGTCCCCCCCAAATGGGGGTGCGCGGCGGCCCTGCAAACCGCCGGTCAACTCATGGCGGCGCTCCGCGAGGTCGCACCCGCTCTTTGCCGTGACAATGGCGCCGCCTGCAACCACCGCGCGCCCTGTTCGGCCTGGCCCGGCCGTTACGGCTGCGTCAATCGTCTCATCCCCTTTTGCCCGCCGGTGCCCCCCATGCAAGCCGCCCGCGATCTCTTCTCTTACCGCAAGCACTGGGCCCACAAGCTGGGCACGGCGCCGCAACTACCCATGTCCCGGGCGGAGATGGACCTGCTGGGCTGGGATGCCTGCGACGTCATCATCGTCACCGGCGACGCCTACGTGGATCACCCCTCCTTCGGCATGGCCATCGTCGGGCGGTTGCTGGAGGCCCAGGGCTTTCGCGTCGGCATCATCGCCCAGCCGGACTGGCAGTCGGCGGAGGACTTCAAGCGGCTGGGGCGGCCCACCCTCTTTTTCGGCATCACCGCCGGCAACATGGACTCCATGGTCAACCGCTATACCTCCGACCGGCGGCTGCGCGGTGACGATGCCTACAGCCCCGGCGGCGAGGGCGGGCGGCGACCGGACCGGGCGGTGATCGTCTATGCCCAGCGGGCGCGGGAGGCTTACAGGGAGGTCCCCATCGTCCTGGGCGGCATCGAGGCCAGCCTGCGGCGTATCGCCCACTATGACTACTGGTCGGACCAGGTGCGCCGCTCCATCCTGGTGGACGCCAAGGCCGACATCCTGCTCTATGGCAACGCCGAGCGCGCCCTGGTGGAGCTGGCCCACCGCCTGGCCCGGCGGGAGCCCATCGCCAGCATCCGCGACCTGCGCGGCACCGCCTTCCTGAGCCGTGGCTTGCCAGATGGCTGGGCGGAGCTTGACGCCAGCCGAATCGACGAGGCTGGGCCCGGTACCGCGTCGGTTTCTCACCCGAGCGCTCACCACGATCCCCATCGGAACCCCTACCAACTGGCCTCGGCCTGCCCGACGGCGGGGGATAAAGCCAGCCGTGCCAATGAGGCCGACGCTCTGCTACAACTCAAGGCTGACAGCGGAAAGGACCAAACCAGCCACGCCGATGAAGCCCCCGTCCCGCTCCAACCCCTTCCCAACGGCCAGGGCCTGGCCAACATTGCAGCACTGAAACCGGCGGTCGGCCCCCGACGCCCCGACCGCGCCCGCACGGTCATCCGCCTGCCCTCCTACGAGCAGGTCAAGGCCGATCCCCTCCTCTATGCCCAGGCCTCCCGCCTCTTCCACCTGGAGACCAACCCCGGCAATGCCCGGGCCCTGGTCCAGGCCCATGGCGACCGGGACGTCTGGCTCAACCCGCCGCCCATCCCCCTGACCAGCGCCGAGCTGGACCGGGTGTATGAACTGCCCTACAGCCGCCGGCCCCACGACGCCTATGGCGAGGCGCGCATCCCGGCCTGGGAGATGATCCGCTTCTCGGTGGCCATCATGCGCGGCTGCTTCGGCGGCTGCACCTTCTGTTCCATCACGGAACACGAGGGGCGCATCATCCAGAGCCGCAGCCAGGCCTCCATCCTGCGGGAGGTCGAGGAGGTCCGCGACCGCACCCCCGGCTTCACCGGGGTCATCTCCGACCTGGGCGGCCCCACCGCCAACATGTGGCGCCTGGGCTGCCGCGATCCGGCCATAGAGTCCGCCTGCCGGCGCCTGTCCTGCGTCTTTCCGGACATCTGCAAGAACCTGGGCACCGACCATAACCCCCTGGTGCAGCTTTACCGCCAGGCCCGCGCCCTGCCCGGCGTCAAGCGCATCCTCATCGCCTCCGGCCTGCGTTACGACCTGGCGGTGCGCTCACCGGCCTACATCCGGGAGCTGGCGACCCACCACGTCGGCGGCTATCTCAAGATCGCCCCGGAGCACACCGAGCCCGGCCCCCTGGCGCTGATGATGAAGCCCGGCATCGGCACCTACGACCGCTTCAAGGCCCTGTTCGACCAGTACTCCCGGGAGGCGGGCAAGGAGCAGTACCTGATCCCCTACTTCATCGCCGCCCACCCCGGCACCCGCGACGAGGACATGCTGGCCCTGGCCCTCTGGCTCAAGCGCAACGGCTTCCGCCCCGATCAGGTCCAGGCCTTCCTGCCCACCCCCATGGCCCTGGCCTCCGCCATGTACCACACCGGTCTCAACCCCCTGAAGCGGGTGACCCGGGCCGGGGCCGAGCGGGTGACCCTGGCCCGTGGCGCGCGTCAGCGCCGCCTGCACAAGGCCTTTCTGCGCTATCACGACCCGGCGAACTGGCCCCTGCTGCGCGAGGCCCTGAAAAAGATGGGCCGCGCCGATCTTATCGGCAACGGCAAGCGCCACCTGGTCCCGGCCTGGCAGCCCGCCGGGACCGGCGCGAGAGGCGGGAAGGGCCGCTCCTGAGTTTCTACCCAGCACCCACCGTTTTCGGTTTTTTCCGACCCGCACTTGCCCGACCGCATAGCCGAGTGTTTTGGATCTACACTTGCAGTAACGCCTGGGTAAGGTGTCCGCAAGGGCGGCGATGACCGCGGGAGCCGGCGATGTTTGAATCAGCGGAACTGGGGCACAAAATCGACAAGGCCGACTTTCGCCAACGGGAACCCCGGCTGCGCGAGGAGTTGCTGGATGCCCAGTTCGATTTACGCGAGCAGGCCAAATTTCCGGTGATCATCCTGGTCGGCGGCGTCGCGGGCGCCGGCGCCAGCGAGATCATCAACCTGCTTTATGAATGGCTGGACTCCCGCTTCCTGGCCACCCAGACCTTCAGCGCGCCCACCGAGGCATCTTTGCCGACTCCTGGTACACCGAAACCCTGGAGCGGGGCATGGCCGGGGAGATGTCCGCGGCCGATCTCGATCAACGCCTGGACCAGATCAACCGTTTCGAGGCCATGTTGGTCAACGAGGAGGCCCTGGTCCTCAAGTTCTGGTTTCATCTGACCAAGCAGGGACAGCGGGAGCGGCTCACCGCCCTGGAAAAAGATCCCCGCTCGGCCTGGCGGGTGACCAAGGGCGACTGGCTCCAGCACAAACGCTACAAACGCCTGCAGGAGGTGGCGGGCCACGTGCTGCGACTTAGCAACACCCCCTGGGCGCCCTGGGTGGTGGTGGACGGCAGCGACGACCGCTACCGGATGCTGCAAGTGAGCAGCGTACTGCTGGGTGCACTCCTGCGGCGCCTGGCTGACCCCCAGGATCAGAACTTCCCGGTGGCGCCGCCCATGGTGCCGAACATCGACCAACTGGACGTGCTGACGGCCCTCGACCTCACCCAGAAGCGGACGCGTGAGGATTATGAGGGGCAACTGGCCAAGTGGCAGGGGCGGCTCGGCGAACTGGTCCGCCAGGACCGGTTCCGCCGCCGCGCCCTGATCCTGGCCTTCGAGGGCCAGGATGCCGCCGGCAAGGGCGGCGCCATCCGCCGGGTGACGGCGGCCCTCGACCCCCGCCAGTATCAGGTGGTGCCCGTCGCCGCCCCCACCGAGGAGGAGCGGGCCCAGCCCTATCTGTGGCGCTTCTGGCGGCACATCCCGCGCAAGGGACGACTGACCCTTTTCGACCGCACCTGGTACGGGCGGGTGCTGGTCGAGCGGGTCGAGGGTCTGTGCGGCGAGGCGGACTGGCTGCGTGCTTATGCCGAGATCAACGACTTCGAGCACGACCTGCACCAGGACGGCGTGATCCTGGTGAAATTCTGGCTGCAGATCAGCAAGGAGGAGCAGTTGCGCCGCTTCCAGGGGCGGGAGCAGGTGGCCTTCAAGCGCTTCAAGATCACCGCCGAGGACTGGCGCAATCGCGAGAAGTGGGACCTCTATCACCAGGCCGTGTGCGACATGGTCGACCGGACCAGCACCGGCAGCGCCCCCTGGACACTGATCGAGGCCGAGGACAAGTACTTCGCCCGGATCAAAATCCTCCGCACCATCTGCAAGCGCCTGGAGGAGGCATGGTGAAACACCGCGCTCTGACCAGCGCCCGCTGATTGCCATTTCCGCCCCGCTGGTCACCGTCCTCACCCGGTGCGGGGGTGAGTCCTTTTCTTTCGCCAACCTCCGTGGTTGGGACTTGGCCAGGGTATACCGGGTCACCCTGGAGATCGGCTCGCCGGGGGATGCCGGCGTTATCGGACCTCCCTCTTCAGGTCGGCATCGCTGTCCGCGTAGGTCAAGGCCACGGTCCGGAAGTCTTCCCGCAACGCGATGAAGGCGTCGAGCACGTCGGGATCGAAGTGGCTGCCGCGCCCTTGCCGCATGATCTCGACCGCCTGGTCGTGGGGCATGCCCTCCTTGTAGGGACGCCGGCTGATCAGGGCGTCATAGACATCGGCCACCGCCATCAATCGGGCGGAAATGGGAATCTGGTCACCGCTGGCGCCGGTGGGATAACCGCTGCCGTCCCACTTTTCCTGATGGTAGTAGGCGATCTCCTTGGCGAGGTCGAGGAAGCTCACTTCCATGCCCAGATGCTTCTCGGCGGCGAGGATCGCGTCCCGGCCCAGGGTGGTGTGGGTCTTCATGATCTCGAACTCCTCCGGGGTGAAGCGACCTGGCTTGAGGAGGATGTGATCGGGGATGCCGACCTTGCCGATGTCATGCAGGGGCGCGGACTTGAACAGCAGCTCGATGGTCTTGTCCGAGAGGAAATAGCCGAAACGCGGGTGGGTCTTGAGCCGGTTGGCCAGCAGCCGGACGTAGTGCTGGGTGCGGCGGATGTGGTTGCCGGTTTCGTTGTCCCGGGTTTCCGCCAGCGACGCCATGGCCAGGATGGTGACATCCTGGATCGCCTGGATCTCCCGGGTACGGCGATTGACCTCGTCCTCCAGGAAGGCGTTCTGGTCCTTGAGGAAATCGGCGGCCCGCTTGATCTTGAGATGGGTTTCCACCCGGGCGAGGAGGATGGGCGGCGAGATCGGCTTGGTGATGTAGTCCACGGCGCCAAGCTCCAGGCCAAGGCGCTCATCCTCGGTCTCGCTCATCGCGGTGATGAACATGACCGGGATCTCCCGCGTCAGTGGATGGGCCTTCAGTTCCCGGATGACGTCATAACCGGAGAGCCCCGGCATCATGATGTCGAGGAGGATCAGATCCGGCAGGGGATCGGCCTGGGCGATCTTCAGCGCCTTCTCACCGTTGTTGGCGATCTTGACCTTGTACTGGTTCTTGAGCAGGCCCGACATCAGCGCGAGGTTGTTTGGCGTGTCATCCACCACCAGGATGGTGGCCTTGTTAGCGACATCGAGGTTATCCATCAGCCTTCCACATGAGGTGAACGGGGGCCAGGGCCAAGCGGATTCAACCGCGGGTTTGAGGCCCCACCGGGAGCGCGGCGAGGGCCGCGTCGAAATCGAAATCGCCGACCGCCGCCTCGACCCTGACCAGGGCGGCCTGCAAGGGGGTGCCCTGGACCCGTTCCAGGAGTTCGTCGAGCACATCGGCGGCTTCCGAATCGCTGTCCTCCAGCAGGGAGCGCAATCGGGTCAGGAGGGCATCGATCCGAGGCTGGTCGATCCCTGTCAGGTCGATGCCAGGCAAGTCGCTGTCTGGAGAATGGATCTTAGGCAAGCTGTCCTCAGGCGGGACGTTCCCCGGAGAGACTTTCGGTCCCAGCTTAAAGAGATCTTCGATGACCGGGTCGAGTTCGGCCTGGGTGCGACCCAGCAGGTCGCCGATGAGGGGCGCGGGTTGCCGGCGTCGGCAGGCCGCCTCCAACTCCTGAGCCGCCGCCTGCACCCCCTTGGCGCCAAGGCTGCCAGCCATGCCCTTGAGGGTGTGGGCGCAGCGCGTGGCGGCCTCGGGGTCGGCATCCCGGCAAGCCCGGGCGAACTGGGCCGCGAAATCGGCCTGGCTGTCGCGGAACTTGATCAAGAGCTTGGCGTAAAGCCGGGGATTGTTCATGGTGGCGGCCAGCCCGGCGCGCCGGTCGATGCCCGCCAGTGGCGGGATCTCCTCCTCGACACCGCTCGCCGGCGGGGCTGAGGCGCGCGGGGCGGGTTCCGCGGCACTCTTGACCGGGTTGGCCGGCGTCACCCAGCGGGCGATGGTGTTGAACATCTCCGCGACGTTGATGGGCTTGGCGATGTGGTCGTTCATGCCGGCGGCAAGAACCTTCTCGCGGTCGCCGGCCATGGCGTTGGCAGTCATGGCCAGGATCGGCAAGGCCGCGAACCGGGGTTTCTCCCGGATGCGGCGGGTCGCGGTGAAGCCATCCATCACCGGCATCTGGCAATCCATGAGCACCCCGTCGAAGGGGGAAGCAGTGGCATCCAGGGATGCGGCGGTTTCCGGTGATGCGGCGGCGTCCAGGGTGGTGGCGGCATCCGGGAATGGGCCGAGAGCCAAGGTAGTAGCGGGGCCTACTGAGGCGGCGGCGTCCAGGGCCGCCAGGGCCTCCAGACCATTGTTGGCCACCACCACCTCGATCCCCGCCTGGGCCAGCAGTTCCAGGGCCAGTTCCTGGTTCACCTCGTTGTCCTCGACCAGGAGGATGCGCGCCCCCGCCACCTTGGCCATTGCCTCGGAGAGGGTATCCAACCTGGCGGAGTGGCCAGGGGCCTCGATTACCCGCCCCTTGCCGAGGGCCTCGCAACCCGCCTCCAGCAGGCTTTTCGCGGTGATGGGCTTGGTCAGGGCGATGCGCAGCTTCACCCCCAGTTGTTCCGCCTGGCTTAGCACCTCCTCGCGGCCGAAGCCGGTGATCATGAGGGGGGCCGGAGGCTTGGCCAGGTCGAGGGCGGCCATCTGGCTCAGGGTCTCCAGGCCATCCATGACCGGCATCTTCCAGTCGAGCAGGATCAGGTCGTAGGGGGTAGCCGCGGCATCCGCGGCGCGCACCCGTTCCAGGCCCTTGCTCCCATCCCCCGCGCGGTCCACCACCATGCCCAGCCCGCTGGCGATCTCGGCCAGGATCTCGCGGGCGGCCTGATTGTCGTCGATGACCAGGGCCCGCACGCCCTGCAATGCGTCGGGGTCGTACACCAGTCGGGACCAGGGATGGGCCTGGAGGCCAAAACGGGCGTGGAAGTGGAAGGTCGAGCCCCGGCCGGCGCTGGACTCCGCCCAGATCCGCCCCCCCATCATCTCCACCAGGTTCTTGGAGATGGCCAGGCCCAGGCCGGTGCCGCCGTACTTGCGGGTTGTCGAGGCATCGGCCTGGCTGAAGCTGCGGAAGGTCTTGGCGAGCTGCTCCCCCGGAATCCTGGACCCAGAAGTGCAGTTCCACCTCGCTCCCGCGCTGCTCGACCAGGTCGGCGCCGATGATGATCTCCCCCTTGTCGGTGAATTTCACCGCGTTGTTGCCGAGGTTGACCAGGACCTGGCCCAGGCGCAGGGGGTCCCCGATCAGCGCCGTGGGCAGATTCGGAGCCAGGTTGAACAGCAGTTCGATCCCCTTGTCCTCGGCCTTGAGGCCGATGAGGTTACCGAGGTTATCCATGACGTCATCGAGATTGAAGTCGATGTGCTCCATGGACAGCTTGCCCGCCTCGATCTTGGAGAAGTCGAGGATGTCGTTGATGATGCCCAGCAGGTTTTCCGCCGAGCGGTGCACCTTGACGATGTAGTTGCGCTGTTTCTTGTCCAGGGCGGTTTGCAGGGCCAGGTGCGACATGCCGATGATGGCGTTCATCGGCGTGCGGATCTCGTGGGACATGTTCGCCAGAAAATCCGACTTGGCCTTGGTCGCCTCCTCGGCGGCGTCCTTGGCCTGGAGTAACTGCTCGTTCATCGCCTCCATCTCGCGGAAGAGTTCCTCGCGGGATTTTTCCGCGAACACCTGGCGCATCCGGGCGACCTGCCCTTCCGGGATGACGCCGCCCCCCAAGGGGGCGACAAAGCGCTGGGCCGGGCGGCCCTGGGCATCGGTGGTCGCGTCGAGGCGGCCGAGTGTGAGGGGACAGGCCAGCGATCGGGCCTGGCCTGGGTGGGCAGGGGGGTGGGCAGGGGGATGGGCGACGGGATGAACGGAGGGGTGAACGGGGGGATGGACGGAAGGATGCACGACGGGAGAAACGGCGGGTTGGGCGAACAGGACCACCAGATGGGGCGCGGCCTGGTTGTCCAGCCCCAGGTGGACGTCCAGGGGCCCTTCCCGACTCAGCGCCAGGGCGCAATCCGCCAGCCAGGCGACGCGCGGCAGCCACTGCAACGGCGGCGCCACCCCCTCCAGGG
Source organism: Gammaproteobacteria bacterium (assembly GCA_019136395.1). Next base: position 285 of record JAGVUH010000587.1, on the reverse strand, counting down.
CCCTGATCAGTTTGCGGCGGAAATCCAGACAGGCGGCCTCGGAGGCGAGGGCCATGGTGCCGAGGTTCTCGATCAGAGGCATTTCACCACCACGCAGGCGGCGTCATCCGTGCTTTTGGCGGTGTCGGTGATCAGCTTCTCTGCGATCTGGGGCGCGGAGAGGGGGATGCCCGGGATCAGCACCCGGGTCTTGGCGCTCTCCGAGCAGCCGTCCGAGGCGACCACGATCAGGTTGCCCGGCTCCAGCAGCACCGACTGCGGCAGGACGTTGCGCATGCGCTCGCC
>JAGVUH010000581.1 GCA_019136395.1 Gammaproteobacteria bacterium | reverse complement strand
ATACCCGAAGACATACTCCACGCCCTCATCGATCAGCGCCTGAACGATGATCTCGGCTCCACTCAGTTCCAATTCAGGTGACCTCCCTCGGTCGCGCCGCCCCAAAAACGGCCCTCGCCATCCGCCCCCGGATGTGGGAGGTCGGAACGACGAAGATGAACAGGTTGAAAGGGCGGAAAAGCTACAGGATATTGCCTGGGTTGGTCAAGGTCGGGAAATGGTCGAGAGATTGAAACCCGGACTATTTCCGGGGCTCTTTCGCCATCGATCTACGTTGAGTGGCTATGAAAAAACCTCTCACACAGGATCCGAAGATTTTTACTAACAATGAGATAGCGAGTCTTGGGCTGTGAAAATTTCCTATTTCCTCACAAGCTCCGACGCCGGGAACGATCTACGATTCCGCCAGGAAACGATCCCCGTTTAAGCCAGAAACCGCTCCAGGACCTGAAGCAGTTGCTCTAGGTCGATCGGCTTGCTGAGGTGGGCGTTCATGCCCGCGGCGCGGGTCTTCACCACATCCTCCGGGAAGGCGTTGGCGGTCAGGGCGATGATGGGCACGACGGGATCCAGCTCCCGGATCTGGCGACTGGCCTCCAGGCCATCCATGACCGGCATCTGTACGTCCATCAGGATCAGATCGCAGGGGGACTGGCGGAACCGGTCGACGGCCTGGCGACCATCCTCGGCGATGGTGATGGTCAGGCCCTGGCCCTCCAGCAGGCCTAACACAATCTCGCGATTGATAGGGTTATCCTCGACGAGGAGGATTTGCCGGCCGGCCAGGTTCGGTCCAGGCGGGGGATGCTGGCCAGCGCCCGTAAGCGCCGGGTCAACGGCAGTGGCGGCAGGCCCGGGAGGAGCAATCCCGGCGGGACCAGCCGCGACAATCGCCTGCCCCACGCGCACCTTACCACCGGGGACCTCAACCACCGTTCCCCTACCCTCGGGAGCCTCCCCCGCGGTCGCTTCCCAGTCCGACGTCATCATCACAGGCGCATTCCCGTTGGAAACCCCCACCACATGAGCCTCGCTCACGACTGCATTCTCGACAGGAAGGTCCCCGACAATTGCGATTCCCGCCGAAGTCATCGCCTCGGGTAACGTGACCTCCCCGGGAGGCGGACCGCTGACGGGCGCGTCGATCTCAAAGCTGAAGCAGCTCCCCTGGCCGGGTTGGCTGTTCACCTCGATTTGGCCTCCCATCAGCTCCACCAGTTGCTTGCTGATGGCCAGGCCCAGCCCAGTGCCCCCATAGCGGCGCGTGGTGCTGGTATCCGCTTGGGAGAAGGGCTCGAACAGGCGCTGACATTCCTCCGCGTTCATGCCGATCCCGGTATCCCGCACCGCGAAGCGCAAGCGCCCGGGCGCGGTCCAGTGGAGGGACAGGCAGACCTCACCTGCCGCGGTGAATTTGACGGCGTTGCCCAGCAGGTTGGTCAGCACCTGGGTGATGCGCAGGGGGTCACCCTCCACATAGGTTGGCAGGTCGGGCCCGACCTCGACCCGCAGCGCCAGGCCCTTGTCCCGTGCAAGGATGTCAACCAGGCTCAGGGCCTTATCGACCAGGGGACGAAGGGCGAAGGGGGTGCGCTCGATCCCTAGCTTGCCCGCCTCGATCTTCGAAAAATCGAGGATGTCGTTGAGGATCACGCGCAGGGATTGGGCGGAGGATTCCATCTTGCGCACGTAGTCCCGCTGCCGGGCGTCGAGGGCGGTGCGCAGGCACAATTGGGCCATGCCAATGATCCCCGCCAGGGGGGTGCGTATCTCGTGGCTCATGTTGGCCAGGAATTCGCTTTTGGCTCGTTCCAGGCGTTCAGCGCGCTGCTTGGCCTCGATAAGGACCTCCTCGGCGCGCTTGCGGGGGCTGATATCGATCAGCGACGTGATGCGCTTGCGGGGGCTGATATCGATCAGCGACGTGATGACCAGATCGTCCAGCCTGAGGCTGGTGAGGAGGACATCCCGCGGACTGCCATCCTGGCATCGGACCCGGCATTCCCGCGGGACGCCGGGATCCCGGGAAGGTCCTAAAAAAAGCCCGTGTTTTGCGTGCGGCGGCTGGATATCTCCGGAAGCGGGCCCCTCTCCTACCGAAGAAGGCCCCTCCCCCGCTGCCAGCAGGGGCACCGCTACGGCCTCCTCCGGGCAGTGACCCAAGGCCCAAGCCGCGCTGGGGGGCAGATTTTCCCGGGTATAGGCACCAGCCGGGCGACGGTGATGGGAATCGGGAGGTTCTCCAGGATCTTCAGAATGACGGCGAGCTTACGCTCCGTGATCAAGGCCGCGGCCAGGCGGGACATCAGCATGACGCCAAACACCAGGAAGACCCCGGTGAGGGCATAGGTGATCCAATAGACGCCTTCAAAGTCGGACTGACCGCCCAGACGCATGACATCCAGCACAGTGATGGCGAGCACCCCCAGGGAGGCCAGGGTCACCACGACATGCAGGCCCTGCCGGGAACGCCAGGTCCAGCGGATCATGGCCACGACCAGGACCAGCCCCCCCACGACCACGGGCAGATAAAGGGCCAACACCACCCAGCGATTGTTGCCGCTGACCCAGGTGACCAGGGGCATGATCAGGACATAGGCCAGGAGCAACCGCTGCGACCAGCCCCGGGCGCGATCGAAAAAGGCCAGCAACATCAGGAAAAACAGGGGGGCGCTCACCAAGCGGATGGTGAAGACGTACCAACTGAACAGCTCGAACCCGACCAGGGGGGTGGTGACAAGAATATTGAGATTACTCAGGGCATTGGCGATGCTGCATAAACCAAACCAGAGGTACATGCGCTCCCCGGGGAGGATCCAGGCCACCACCAGGGCCAGCCCCCCCAGACACAGGACCACCCAGGTCAATCCGCGCAGCAGTTCGACCTGCCAGAGCCGCTGGTGCAGATAAGGACCCAGGTCCAGGGCCTGGGCGGAGCCAATCCAGACGGGTGACAGACCGTTCATCTGCCGCTGGTTGGCGTAGATCTCAAACTCGATGATATTGGTCCCCGATTGCCAGAGACCCAGGGGCGGGACGAACAGATGGGGTTGATGCAGACAGCGTAGGTCTTCCAGGGCCGCCAAGCCACAGACCCCCACCCAGTGGCCATTCAGGCTGACCTGACCGGAGAGGCTCAGCTTGGGTACGTAGATCCCCAGGGGCACCCGCGGCACCGCTGGCAGATCCAGCACCAGCCGATAGTGGACCCGGCCTCCCGCCAGCGGCATATCCTCCGGCTGGAGGACATGGGGCAATTGGACCGGATGCTCGCCACGCTGACTGAGAAGGCTGGCCTGGCGGAGAATCCGCCATGGTGCCTCTCCCGCTGGTGCATCTATCGCTAATGAGACCTCTACCGCTGGGGTTTCTTCCGCGGCGGACGAAAAGACCGAAAAGAACAGCGCCAGCGCAACAAGGCACAGCAGAGGCAACCAGGCGGGCTGACGGCGGCGAGAACGCGATGAATTCATCGAGGTTGGGCTTTGGGCAACGCTATCCCGGTGAGGAGGATTCCCTGGCGTGTCTGACACTCAACGTTTCTGGCCTATGGCCAGTCACGTATTTTATTCGGCTTTACCAGCCTGTTGTGCCCGCTCCCGAAGGCTAGAGGACGGGCGAGGTTGGGCACCAGCGCCGTCAGCACAGTCAGTATGTCGGTGACTGATGGCTACATGAATGCGCCACCAATGAAAAAGGGCTTACGGTTTCCCTGTAAGCCCTTGATTTATTTGGTAGCGGGGGCAGGATTCACGCACTAGAGTACAAAACTTTGTACGTAGAATTATAACGTTACTTCTACTTACCCTCTCCTAGACGCTTACGCCCCGGTCCAAGGATGGACGCTAATTTACCCCAGAACGCATCCCCATGCCAGCAGCCAGGTTGGACCATTACATTTCACAGCCTTGCCCAGGCATAGCCTAGCCGCCACCCCGACCGCCTCCCCTACCCTACTCTCCCTCGCTCCACAACTCCCTGTTCAGGCACCGAAGAACCCTCACCCCTTGCCGCCGACCGTCACGCATCACACAGTCGGCCGCGCGGACCTCATCACCAGCAGGATCGCGGAATAGGCCTCCTGGGGCAGCAGGTACGACAGCTTGATCGCCCGCAAGGCCGCCCACTCCTCGGCCGTGATTGCCAGGGCATCGCACAAGGCACCATTACGCGCCAGACCCTGAAGACCGACCGGGGCCAGAGGGTCCTTGAGGACCTCATCCCGACCGCCGCCCTCCTGCCACTCCTGCACCCGCTCGCCCGCCAGGTGCGAGACGCTGACCCCCAAGACCTTGGCCAGCCTGGTCAGGGTCTCGATCGAACCCTTGATGTGGCCGCACTCGATGTTCGACACCAGCCGCTGGCTCAGGCCGCTCCGCGCGCCCAGTTCCCCTTGCGTCAA
>JAGVUH010000534.1 GCA_019136395.1 Gammaproteobacteria bacterium | reverse complement strand
GTCGAAGCGCAACCCCCGGCCCCGGGGGTCGTGGGGGCCCGCCATGCGCCAGGTGAAGTGGACGCCCGCCGGCAACCCCTCCACCCGCGCGTGCCAGGAGAAGAAGGTGTGATTGACCTCCGGGTCCAGGGAGACGACCTGGAAGGGTTCCGGGCTATGGGCGTCGGCGTAGAGCAGCAATTCCACCGCCGTGGCGTGGCGGCTGAAAATAGAAAAATTGACGCCGGTCTCGTCGAAGCTCACCCCCGGCGGATAGCGATGGCCGGGCGTGACGGGAAAGGGGGGGCCTGGGGACATGACGGGGGATCAGGGTGAAGCAGTAACGGTGTAAGGCCAGGCGCGGCCGGGTTAGACCGGCGGTTCCCGCCAGGTGGGTGGCGCTTCCAGTTTGCCGTCCGGCCGTGGATTTGGCCTCGCTACCTCGGCGGGCACCGCAGGCTGGCCTTGTTGGCTCGGCGAGCACCGCGGTAGCTTCCCCCTCTCCCCAACCCCTCTCCCACGCGGGGAGAGGGGCAGGAGGGTTGATGCTTAGCCGGTGAAGCGGCCCTCGCGGATGGCCTGGGCCTCCATGATCTCCAACTCGCGGGCGCCGGAGATGACAATCTCCGGATCGGGCACGAAGTCCAGTTCCTTGTTCATGCGCTCGTAGGGCACGGCGTTCAGGATCGTCTTCATGGCGTTGATGCGCGCGCGATACTTATTATTGGAGCGGATGATGGTCCAGGGCGCGTTGGAGGTATGGGTGCGCTTGATCATCTCGTACTTCTGGCGCGTGAACTCGTCCCAGCGATCCTGGGCCTGGGCGTCGATCTCCGACAGCTTCCACTGGCGCAGGGGGTCGGTCTTGCGGCGCTCGAAGCGGCGGGCCTGCTCGTCCTTGGTGACGCTGAAGTAGAGCTTGACCAGGATCGTGCCCTGACGCACCAGATCCTTTTCGAAGCCCACGACGCCATACATAAAATTCTGGTACTCCTGCTCGGAGCAGAAGCCGAAGATCGGTTCGACCACGGCGCGGTTGTACCAGCTCCGGTCGAAGAGCACCACCTCGCCACCGGTAGGGAACTGGGCGACGTAGCGCTGGAAGAACCACTGATGGCGCTGCTCCTCGGTGGGCTTGCCGAGGGCGACGAGGCGGTAGCGCTTTTCGTTCATGTAGCGCGAGACACGGCGAATGGTGCCGCCCTTGCCGGCGGCGTCGCGACCCTCGAAGACGATGATCATCCGGGTCTTGGTCTCTTCCAGGTACCGCTGCATGCGGATGAGCTCGGCCTGATAGGGCTTGAGGCTCTTTTCCTGCCGGCGGCGGACCACGGCGCTGCGGTTCTCGCTCTTGCTCTGCGCGAGCTTGTGACGCATGTCCCGGTAATCGTCCAGCAGCTCCGTCAATTTGACCTGCTGTCCGCGATATTCGACAAATTCAGGGTTCTTTAAATCATCCGGCATGACGATCACCTCGTGTGTCAATAGCGCACCGCGCGAAAGGATTAAGTTTAGCATGGCCGCCCCGAAACGTGCCCGAAACATTGGGCGAAACAAAGGCGCCCACGAGGCCGCGCAGCGCCGCCGAGCTTGAAATGATTCCTTTATTTTCAATCAATTGATCAGGCAGCCTCCCGGATGACCGCTCGCCTGGCGCGGACCATCGGCCCGCCACGGTGAGACCGCCGGGCGCGCCGGTTTTCGGTCACCCCCATTTATGGGCCTGGCGGAACCTGGCACACTAGCCGGGTACCGCACCCCCTGGGGTCCGGGCACCCCCGATTATCCGTGATCATCCGCCATGCTGCCTGATCGGGGCGAGATCCCACTGTTACAACGACCCATCGAGGAGGTCCTTGCCATCCATGTCCGACACCGTCAAATATCTGCTCGATGAGCAGGACATCCCCAAGTTCTGGTATAACATCAACGCCGACCTGCCGGTGCCGCTGGACCCGGTGCTCCACCCCGGCACCCATCAGCCCATCACCCCGGATGACCTGGCGCCCATCTTCCCTCGCGCCGTCATCGAACAGGAGATGAGCACCGAGCGTGAGATCGAGATCCCCGGACCGGTCCGCGACATCTTCCGCCAGTGGCGCCCCTCCCCCCTCTTCCGCGCCCGCCGCCTGGAAAAGGCCCTGAATACCCCGGCCAAGATCTATTACAAATACGAGGGCGTGAGCCCCGCCGGCAGCCACAAGCCCAACACCGCCATCGCCC
>JAGVUH010000490.1 GCA_019136395.1 Gammaproteobacteria bacterium | reverse complement strand
CTCCTGGGCATTCACTTTGAAAAGGGCGGATTTCTTCAGAACCTGCTGGCGCTCTTCCATCACCTGCCGGAGACCTCCCTCGCGACACTCGCGGTCGGTGCCGCGATGTTGGCCATTCTGGTGGGGTTGGAGCGATTCGTGCCCCGCGCCCCGGCCCCCCTGGTGGCGATCGCGCTCGGCATCGCCGCCTCGGGCCTGTTCGCGCTCCACACCTTGGGCGTCGAGACCCTGGGTCATATCCCTCAGGGACTGCCCGCCTTTACCCCCCCTAACCTCGATCTGGTGGAGCAGCTCTGGCCCGGCGCGCTCGGCATCGCGCTCATGAGCTTCACCGAGACCATCGCGGCGGCGCGGGCCTTCGCGGGACGCAGCGAGCCACGGCCTGAGCCCAACCAGGAGCTCGTCGCCACCGGGCTCGGGAACATCGCCGGCGGCCTCCTCAGTGGCATGCCGGCCGGGGGCGGCACCTCGCAGACGGCGGTGAATCGCCGCGCCGGCTCTCGCACTCAGGTGGCCGGTCTGGTGACGGCCGCCGCAGCGGTAGCGACCCTGCTCCTGCTCGCGCCCCTGATGGGGCTGATGCCCCAGGCGACCCTGGCCGCCGTGGTCATCGTGTACTCGATCGGCCTGATCCAGCCGGCGGAGTTTCGCGACATCCTGCGCGTGCGCAAGATGGAGTTTCTGTGGGCCCTGGCGGCCTTTGGTGGCGTCGTCCTGCTCGGTACCCTGAAGGGCATCGCCGTGGCGGTCATCCTCTCCTTGGTCGCCCTCGCCTTTCAGACCGCGCGCCCACCGGTCTATGTCCTCGGCCGCAAGCCGGGTACCGACGTCTTCCGCCCGCGCACCGACGAGCACCCGGAGGACGAATCCTTCCCCGGGCTCCTGATCCTGCGTCCTGAGGGCCGGATCTTCTTCGCCAACGCCCAGCACATCGGCGAGCGGATGCTGCCGCTGATCGATGCCGAACAGCCCCAGGTGGTGGCCCTCGACTTCAGCGCCGTGCCTGACATCGAGTATTCGGCGCTGAAGATGCTCATCGAGGGCGAGGAACGTCTCCGCGAGCATGGCGTCCTGCTCTGGCTCGTGGGCCTCAACCCCGAAGCCCTGAGCATGGTCCAGCGTTCATCGCTGGGGGAAACGCTCGGGCGCGAGCGGATGCTGTTCAACCTGTCGACGGCTGTCGCTCGCTTCCTCGCAGGGCCAACTCACCTGAATGGGAGCAACACCCCATGATCATGGCGTTATCCAAGCCCTACTCGACGGACTCAAATTAGTCCCGGTGGCATTCCGTGGCGCGACTTCAAAATCGAATCGTGTAGGCAAGCCCGACATTGTCGCTGTCGGCACCGATGTCTTTCTTGGCGCGGTTGCCGACATAGGTGACCTGGACGCTCGATCGCTGGTCGATGGAAATGCCCGCGGACAGGCCAAAGAAGAGCGTCTCCCGATAATCGCCTTTTGCCACCCCCTCCACCCTGGACTCTCCACCCCAGTCGTAGGTCGCTCCCAGGGAAGCGGCGGGGCTCGACATCCTGGGCCACGACCTCAGCCGCGACGCACTGCAGTGAGAGAGTGGCAAGGAGGACGCGGTGAATAGTCATAGGCTTCGAAGATCGTTTGGGTGGAGGATGCCGACCTCGCCGAACGGTTGCGCCACATGGGCTTTGCTGAGGCTCAAGGGTACCCCGCAAGCGGCGGGGGGAGTTCGTCAAGACCTGGTCGGTCGACGGCTTCTTCGGCGAGGCCCGTCAGCAGCCGTCCGTGATCGTTGGGATGGCATGTCCACCCTCCCAATCGGTTTACCATCAGCAAAAGAGCTGGTCATGGATGCGGATTCACCCTTGGCCTAGGGGTATATTGTGCTGCGCAGACCAGGCGGGACCCATCCGCCCATTTCATAACTCCAGACCTTGAGGATACGCCATGTCGCCGACCGCCTGCTTCACCGCCTCCATGCTGACTTCTGGGCAGGAGTATCGCACCCGGCTCAGCTTCAGCCGGCAGCAGGTCGACACCTACTGCGAACTGACCGGTGACCGCAACGCCATTCATCGTGATCTGGCGGCGGCACAACGCCGCTTCCCTGGGGTGACGGACATCATCGTGCCGGGTGGCCTCATCCAGAGCACCATCTCCGGCCTCTTCGGCACCGTCTTTCCCGGGGATGGTTCCCTGGGTCTGACCTTCGTCCCCGACCGCATGCGCAAACCCGTGCTGCCGGGCGATGAGGTGATCGTGACCCTGACCGTCAGTCGCATCAAGGGGGCGCTGGTGGACTTCGACATCGCCATCACCGATGGCGCGGGCGCCCGTGTCAGCAGCGCCCAGGCGCGGGTCATGGCCCCAGACGAGGCTTACCGGTCCTGGTGGGAGAGCCAGGGCTACGCCCCTGAGCGGGACCCGGGCCAGAGCCAGGCCTAGTTCCAAGACCAGATGGACTCTCTGAGCGGAGATTACGGGCTGATTCAAGGCTGGGACCAGGTCTGGGCTTAGGGCCAAGTCCCGGCATAGGCTCGGGGGAACCGCCACGTCCAGAGCCAGCGCTGGATTCAAAGCCGGGTCCAGGTCCAGATCCGGGGCGCGTGCCATTACCAGGGCGCGGTTTCGCCGGGCTTGTCTTTCGGGGCCTGACATCCCGCCTGGCGCCAGCGCTTCGCGGCGGCTCGCCGTCGGATATGGCCAGCAGCAGGCCGAGAAGGGCGAAGGCCGTCACCAGGCTGCTGCCCCCCTGGCTGATGAAGGGCAGGGTGATGCCCGTGAGGGGAAGGAGGCTGGTGACGCCGCCGACATTAAGCACCACCTGCGCCGCCAGGATGGTGGTCAGCCCCGCGGCCAGCAGCAGACCGAAGGAGGAGCGGGCGCGGACGGCGATCTGCAGCCCGCGCAGGATGAGGATCAGGAAGAAGGCCAGGACCAGGGCGGAGCCGATGAAGCCCAGTTCCTCGCCGATGACGGCATAGATGAAGTCCGATTCGGCGATGGGGGTGTACTCCGGATTGCCGGCGCCAAAGCCATCCCCCCAGAGCCCGCCGGCATGCATGCCTGAGAGCCCCTGCAATACCTGCCAACTGGCGCCGGTGGGGTCCAGGAAGGGATTGAGCCAGGCCTGGATGCGTCGCTCGCCGTGCTCGAAGACCCCCAGCAGCAGCCACCCAAGGAGGCTGGCCAGGGTCAGGCCGTAACCGGCGTAGCCCCAGCGGCCGGTACCCAGGACCAGGAGTAGGGGCAGGGTCAGCCCGAGCAGCAGGACCATGCCCAGGTCGCGCTGGATCAGCAGCATGATCAGCAGCGCGGCGCCCACCCCGACCAGGGGCAGCAGGGGGCGCCAGGGTGGTAGCAGGTCATGGAAGCGCCAGAGGCTCAGGGCCTTGGCCTCGCGGTCGATGTAAGTGGCGCTGAAGAGGACAAAGCTGATCTTGAGCAGTTCGGTGGGGGTGAGGAGGCCGGCACCGAAGACCGCGCCGCGGAAGCGCTGGCCGGTGACCAGCAGGACTAGCACCAGCAGGAGGGATAGGCCGGCCCAGGCCCAGATCCAGTGACCAGTCCCCAGGGTGCGGTAGCGCCCGCCACCCAGGCCCAGGGCGAGGAGGGTCAGGAGGGCGAAACCGACGACGAAGGCGTAATCGGCCAGTCCGGCCAGTCCGGCCAGGCCGCTGAGTCCACCCGGGCCAGTCAGGTCGCCAAGGCCGCCCAAGTCAACCAGGCCGTCAAGGCCGCCCGTCCCGGTGAGATCGCTGCTCAGCTCGCCCAGCTTGCCCGGGCCGGAAAGGCCCCCCGGGTCGTTTAGGTCGCGCAATGCGCCCAGATCCCCCGGGCCGCCGGGGTCCGCCGCTTCATCGCCGAAGGCCCCCAGACGCGCCCGCGCCAGCAGGCCGAAGCCGGCGAGAAAGGCCAGGGCCACCACCAGGAGCTGGTCGCCGCGGGAGCCGCCCAGGACCAAGGCCAGGTGCAGACCCGCCAGGCACAATGCATAAGCCAGGAACGGCAGGAATTGGCTCAGCCCCAGGGGTTTGCCCGCAGTGTGCAGGGAGGCGCTGACCAGGATGACCCCCAGACCGACGCCGCCGAGGCAGATCAGCAGCAGTTCCCGCTCGGGCCGCCGGGCCTCCCAGGGTGCCAGGGTTTTCATCGGCCGGGACCCCTGTCCGTCATTTCAACAACCCCAGGTCCTGGGCCCGCAGCAGCAGGTCCCGGGCGATGGGGGCGGCACTGGTCGCGCCATAACCGCCCTGTTCCACCAGGACGGCCACCGCCAGGGTCGGCCGTTCCGCCGGGGCGAAACCGACGAACCAGCCGTGGGAAGCCCCCTGGGCGTTTTCCGCCGTGCCGGTCTTGCCCGCGATGGCCACCTGGTCGGTGTTGATGGTCTTACCCGTGCCCTCGGTCACCACCCGGCGCATCATCTTGCTCAGCCGTTTGGCGGTGGCCTCTGACATGAGGCGCCCCAGGGGGGCGGTGGGCTCGGTGGCGATCAGCCGTGGCTGCATGGCGATGCCCTGATGGGCGACGGCCGCGGTGATCAGCGCCAGATGGGCCGGGGAGGCGGTCACCACCCCCTGGCCGATGGACGCCTGGGCCAGGCCATACTGGTCCTTGTCCGCGATGCGTGGTACCCGGCTGGTATTGATGGCCCCGGTGCGGTCCATGCCGGGGTAGAGCCGCACTGGCTGGCCGAAGAGCAGCCGTTCCAGATGGGCGCGAAAGGCCGCGTGGCCATACCGGACCCCAATTTGGGCGAAGAAGACGTTGGAGGACTCGCTGAAGGCCGTGCTCAGGTCCAGGTTGCCATGACCGGCCCAGGCGCGGCCGGCGCGGCGCGCGCTGTAATAGTCATGGTCGCGGATCAGCGGGTAGCGGGGGGAGGTGGTGAAGCCCTCCGCCGGGCAATGGAGGGTGCCGGTGAAGCCCTGTTCCAGGGCCTCGGCGGCCAGGGCGATCTTGAAGGTGGAGCCGGGCGGATACAGGCCCTGAGTCGCCCGGTTGAGGAGGGGGGAATCCGCCGGTCGGCCGGCGAACAGGGCGGCGGAGATCGCGCTGGGGTCAAAGGTCGGCGTGCTCGCCAGGGCCAGAATGGCGCCGTCCGCCGGCCGCAGCAGGACCACGGCGCCGCGGCGGTTGCCCAGCCCTTGGAGGGCGGCCAGTTGCAGCTCCAGGTCCAGGGTCAGGATCAGGTCCTGGCCCCGGGGACGCTTGCCCTGGGTAAGCAGTTGCCGACCCAGTTCCCCCCAGGACGCCAGCCGCTCCGGGTTGGCGCCGTTGAGGTGCTGGCTGGCCGCCGCCTCCACCCCGGCGGCACCGAAGCGCGGATGGCTGTAGCCGATGGTATGGGCGAAGGCTGGGCCGTAGGGGTAACGCCGCTTGACCTTGCCCTCCGCCTCCTCGCTATAGGCCAGGACCTCGCCACGCCGGTCTAGGATGCGCCCGCGCTGGATGCCATGGGCGGGGTTGAACTGCCGCCGGTCATAGGTCTGCATGAAGGCCAGGAACGAGGGACGGAAGAGCCCCGCCAGTTGCCAGCTTGCCTGGTAAGCGAGGAGGAGGGCGAAGAGCAGGCCCAGCCCGAGGGCGGCAAAGCGCAGAGGGAGGCGCGGGGGTGCCAGATGGCGCGGTTCCGTCTCGTGTCGCAGGTCATACATCCGCTTGAGCAGATAGAAGGCGACGAGAAAAAAGGCGCCATGCAGCCCCCCCCGCAGCCAGGGCCAGGCCGCCGAGTCCACCAGGGCGCCGAGGAGGTCAAGGGGGTGCAACGACTTGCTTCAACCTTGGAAAAAAAATTCATTCAGACATTCGTGGGTGATCCCGACACACCCCGGATGACGCCAGGATTCCGCCGTCCGGATCTTGTCAAACGCAAGTGCGGCAGTAAAAGCGGGGGGGATTATACTTGCCCCGCTCTCTGATGTTCCGCGAAGGGAGTGAGAGCCAGGTGCCTGTCCTTTCCAAGCCACTCTCGCCCTTCCTGGGGGGGAGTAGATTAGGGCGGGGTTACCCAGCTGTAGGAACGATGGTCTTATTTAAGGTGGAGCGATCAATGGGCGAGTGGCGAGAAATTCCCAAGGAGAAAGCGAGAAGGCAGCAACTCTTTGGTATCGGTGGCTGGCTGTTGGTCCTGGCCGGCTACCTGGGCCTGGTGTTCGTGGTCACGGTGCTCTATCAGGTCTTGCTGTTCCCGGAAATCTATCCGCCAATGGGGCCGACCGGTCTCAATCCCTCTCCTGATGGCCAGGCCATCAGGCTGACCTTATTCATCGACCTGCTGACCTCCGGCGTGGTGCTGTTCACGCTGTTCACCAAGTACAACCAGTTCCGCCTCATCGCCTCCGGGCTGTTTTTGCTGAAAATCCTGCTGAGCATGCTGAATGCCTTCTACATCTCGCTCAGCCAGGAGAATCTGCTGATCTTCCTCTACAACGGTCAGCAGATCATCATCCTGACCGCCTGGCTTCTCTATCTCAACCAGTCGGAGCGGGTGCGGGTGACCTACGAATCCAAGATCTCCCGACATTCCTTTTATGACAGCCAATGAGCGACCGCTCCCTTGCCGCTGAGCGCATCCGCGTCCGCGGACTGGTGCAAGGCGTCGGCTTCCGTCCCACCGTCTGGCGGCTGGCGCGTGAATTGGGTCTTAGCGGGGAGGTGCGTAACGACGGCGAGGGGGTACTGATCCAGGCTCGTGGAGCAGGGGCTGCGCTGGAGACCTTTTGCCAACGTCTGGTGAGCGAGTGCCCGATCCTGGCGCGCATCGACAGCCTGGAGCGGCAACCCTGGCCGGCAGGTCTGGCGGCACTGGACAGTGCCGCGGCTGAGGCTGGCGCTGGTAGGGGGACCGAGGCTGATTCTAGGACTGGGGCTGATGCTGGGTCAGGGACATGGATTGGGATTGGGACTGGTGCTGAGGATGGGGACAGGGCTGGTACGGTGGAGACGGAAGGGTTTCACATCCGCGCCAGCGTCGCCGGGCGGATTGAGACCGGCGTGGTCGCGGACGCCGCTACCTGCGCCGCCTGCGCCGCCGAGATCGCGGACCCGGCGGACCGGCGCTATCGCTATCCCTTCGCCAACTGCACCCATTGCGGCCCCCGCCTCAGCATCGTTCGCGCCATCCCTTATGACCGGGCCAACACCAGCATGGCAGCGTTTCCCCTCTGCCCGGACTGCCGCCGGGAGTACGAGGACCCGGCGGATCGCCGTTTCCACGCCCAGCCCATCGCCTGCCCGGTCTGCGGGCCCCGGGCCTGGCTGGAGGACGTTCAGGGCCAGGAGATCGCGCCCGCCAGTCTCGATGCGGTGGACGCCGTCGCCGCCGCCAGCCGGCTGCTGGCCCAGGGCCAGATCCTGGCCATCAAGGGTATCGGTGGTTTTCATCTGGCCTGTGATGCCACCAATGCCCAGGCCGTCGCCGCCCTGCGCCAGCGCAAAGGGCGTTATCGCAAGCCCTTCGCCCTCATGGCCCGGGATCTGGAGGTCATCCGCCGCTATGCCTGGCTGACGGAGGTCGAGGCGTCGGCGTTGCAGAGCCCCGCGGCGCCAGTGATGCTCCTCGATAAGAAGCAAGCGGACCCAACGCCGCTGGCGGATCAGGTCGCGCCCGGCCAGACCACCCTGGGCTTCATGCTCCCCTACAGTCCCCTGCACCGGCTCCTGTTGCGGGACTGGAACCGTCCGTTGGTCATGACCAGCGGCAATCGCAGTGAGGAGCCCCAGTGCATTGCTAACGACGATGCACGGCAGCGCCTAACCGGGCTGGCAGATGCCTTCCTGTTGCACGATCGCGAGATCTTCAACCGGGTGGACGACTCGGTGCTGCGGGTGATGGACGGCGAGGTCCGGCCCTTGCGGCGTGCCCGGGGTCTGGCGCCGCTGCCGCTCAATCTACCGCCTGGTTTCGCGGTCGCGGCACCCGTTCTGGCCCTGGGTGGGGAGCTGAAAAACACCATTTGCTTGTTGCGCTCCGGCACAAGGGCTGTCTCGGCGCCACTTGCTGGATCTGGCGCTGCCCTTGTTATGGAGGAAGGCGTTCACCCCCTCCCCCCAACCCCCTCCCGTGTGGGGAGGGGGGGGAAGACCGGCCATGCCCTGCTTAATGAGGCCCCGTTACCAATTTCTGCCGAGGGTGACGGGGCGGGGAAGAGCTTACCAACAGCTGCCGATATGGGTGGGGCGGTCCAGGGTGGCGGTAGTCCCGCCCAGGCGATCCTGTCGCAGCATCTGGGCGACCTGGAGGATGCCCGTACCGCCGACGAGTTCGAGCGCACCCTTGGGCTCTTTCAGGCACTGTTTCACCACCGGCCGGTCCGGCTTGCCCTGGATCTCCATCCCGATTACCGCTCGACCCTGGTGGGCCAGGCCCTGGCGGCTGAGCGGGGGATCGAGGTCGTCCGGGTCCAGCATCACTTCGCCCACATCGCCAGCGTCCTGGCGGATGCCGGCTGGCCCCTGGACGCCGGTGCGGTCCTGGGTATCGCCTTCGACGGCCTGGGCTGGGGCGCGGACGGCACCGTCTGGGGCGGGGAGTTTCTGGTCGCCGATTACCGGGGCTACGAGCGCCTGGGGCAGTTGCGCCCGGTGCCCCTGCCCGGCGGGGCGCGGGCCATCCGCGAACCCTGGCGCAACCTCTACGCCCAACTCGCCACCTGCCTGGGCTGGGAGGAGGTCACAGCCGCCTATCCGGACCTGGAACTGACCCGCTACCTGGCCACCAAGCCCCTGGCGACCCTGGATACCATGATGGCCCGGGGGCTGAACTCCCCCCAGACCAGTTCCGCCGGCCGCCTGTTCGATGCCGTCGCCGCCGCCCTGGGGTTGTGTCGTGATGGCATCTCCTATGAGGGCCAGGCCGCCATCGAGCTGGAGACCCTGGCGGTCACCGCCGATGCCCGGGCCCTGACCGCCGGGGAGACCTACCCCTTCGGTCTGGTCGAGGCCGAGGGGCGCTGGCTGCTCGACCCGGCCCCTTTCTGGCGCCGCCTGCTGGAGGATCTGGCCAACGTTCCCTTGGCTTTGTCCCTGGAGGGCAGGGACCAGGTCAGTCAGGATCGGGACCAAGAGGGTACGGGCCAGATCATCCATGATCAGGACCTTAGGGATACAGGTCAGGTCATCCAGGAGCGGCTAATAAGGGCTGCGGGTCTGCAGAATCTGAAGCATGCCCGGGGGAGCATGGGGCCGGTGGTCAAGGAACGGGGCCAGGGAGATGCGGATCAGGGTATCCATGAGCGGGCCCTGGGGATCATCGCCGCCCGCTTCCATCTTGGCCTGGCGCGGGCCGCGGCCGAACTGGCGGTGCGTCTGGCGGAGGCGCGCGGTCTGGACACGGTGGCCCTTTCCGGCGGGGTCATGCAGAACAAGACCCTGTTCGAGGCCCTGGCCCGGGAGTTGCGCGGCCGAGGGATGCGGGTTCTCAGCCATCGCCAGGTCCCTGCCAATGACGGTGGCCTGGCCTTGGGGCAGGCGGTGATTGCGGCGGCCTCTCTGATCCCGACTACACTTATTCCATCATCCCGCTGATGGAGACCACCCATGGTCCGCCCGTCCCTGCGTTGCCGGCCGAGGACCTTGCTGACCCGCCTGTTTTCGCCGTTGGGGCTGCCGCTGCGGCTACGGCTGCCGTTGCTGGTCCTACTGTTTCTACTGGGCGGACTCATCCGCTCCGGAGTGGGCCAGGCCAGTCCGTTGCCCATCGCACAGGTGCCCCCGCCCTTGGCGGACTGGACGGACTGGGTCCTGTGGGACGAACCCACCCATAGCTGTCCCCGGCTGGAGGGCGATCCCCAGGGCCGGCCCTGCGCCTGGCCGGTCAGGCTGGAGCTGGAACTGGACACTACCGGGGGACGGTTCGGTCTCGACGTTAGGGTCTTCGCGACCCGCCCCATCCCCGTCCCCTTGCCCGGGGATGGTGAGACCTGGCCCCAGGAGGTGCGGGTCAGTGGCGGGGACCAGCCGTTGCCGGTCGTGAGCCGTGGCAATCAGCCGGTGGTCTGGCTGCCGGCGGGCCATTACCGCCTTGAGGGGCGCTTTCGCTGGGAGCGCCTGCCTACCGCCTTGACCTTGCCGCCCCAGGTGGCGTTGCTGGCCATGCGCGTGGCGGGTCGGGACCTGCCGTTTCCGGTCCTCAACGAGCAGGGCCAGGTCTGGCTCTCCGACCAGGCCCCGGCGCCGGCCCCGGCCAGCGTCGCCGCCCCGGAGGACCGGTTCCACCTCCAGGTTTTCCGTCGCCTGGAGGAGGGCGTGCCGCTGCGCCTGACCACGCGAATCGTACTGGAGGTCGCCGGGCGGCCCCGGGAGATCAGCCTGCCCGCGACCCTGCCGGCCGGGGTCATCCCCATGGCCCTCGTCAGTCCGCTGCCGGCGCGGCTGGAGGCGGATGGTCGGCTGGTGCTCCAGGTCCGGCCCGGTCGTTGGGAACTCAGCCTCCAGGCCCGCTATTCGCAAGAGGCGACGGCCTTTCCCTTCCCGGACCTGCCAGAGCCCTGGCCGGCGGAGGAACTCTGGGTCTACCAGGCCAATACTGCCGTGCGTCTGACCGAGCCCGGGGGCGCGCCGGCCCTGGATCCACGCCAGACCGAGTTACCGGCGGACTGGCAGTCCCTGCCCGCCTATCGCCTGACCCCTGGCGTGACGCTGCATCTGGACGTCATCCGCCGCGGTGATCCGCAACCGGAGCCGGACCAGTTGCGCCTTCAGCGTTGCCTCTGGCTGGATTTCGACGGCCAGGGCTACAGCGTGCGCGATCGCATCACCGGGACCCTG
Source organism: Gammaproteobacteria bacterium (assembly GCA_019136395.1). The sequence goes on along the minus strand of JAGVUH010000490.1, from coordinate 4,338 downwards.
ACCGCGGGCTGGCGTCTCGACGCCGGTCCCGGCATGGACCTGGGACGGGTGGTCCTGGATGGCGAGCCCCAGTCGATCACCCTCGATCCGGACCAGCCGCCTCTCCGCCACCGGCTGGGCCCGGGACTTCAGCCAGGTCAGCGCCGACCTCAATCTGCCCCCCGGCTGGCGTCTCCTGGCCGCCCTAGGGGTGGACCGGGCACCAGGAAGCTGGCTGGCGGCCTGGACCCTGCTGGACTTCTTCCTGGTGCTGGTCATCACCCTGGCCGTGGGCCGGCTCTTTGGCTGGTGGGCCGCCGCCCTGGCCCTGGTGGCGTTAGTCCTGACCTGGCAGGAGGCCGAGGCGCCCCAGTATGCGTGGTTGAGCCTGCTGGCCGCCATCGCCCTCGGGCGGGTCCTGCCGACGGGCAGTGGCCTGGCGCGCTGGGTCAAGGCCTTTCGCCTGGGGTCCATCCTGGTCCTTGCGCTGATCGCCATCCCGTTCCTGGCCGGGCAGTTGCGCCTGGGTCTTTATCCCCAGCTCGAACATCCCTACCTGGCTCAGCCGACGCCTGGTCAGGCCCTGAAGACGGATCTGGCCGGGGAAGGGGGCATGCTGCCCCTGGAGGCGGAGGCCTATGGCGACCAGGCCCCGCGCCCGGTCCCGGCCGCCCCCCCAGCGCCGGGCATGGGCCAGTCCCTGGCCTCCCGTGGCAAGGCGCTCTCACGACTGGAGTCAAGCGGCGGGGGGTTGGAAGGTAAGGCCAGTGCGCCCGGCGCTGACCTCAACCGTATGGATCCGGACGCCCTGACCCAGACCGGTCCTGGTCTGCCGGATTGGCGCTGGAATCAGGTTCAGCTCCACTGGCAGGGACCGGTCCAGATGGGCCAGGAGCTCCGTCTCGTCCTCGTCCCCCCCAACCTCAATCTGGCCCTGGCGGTGCTACGGCTGCTGCTGATGGCGGGGCTGATCTTTGTGCTGCGAGGCGGTCCGGGTTTGTTCAAGGGGCCGGGCACGAGGTGGCCTTGGGGCGCGGGAAAGCGTCAGAAAGCCGCTTCTGGCCAGGATCCCGACCGGGATTCGGATGCCGAGACTTCAAGAGCCCTGGCATCCGGTTCGGCTGCGATTTCGAAGTCAGGCCCTGCTTCGGCCAGCGCATCCGCCAGGGTTTCAGGTTTTGGTTCGGGTCCTAGAACTGGCCCTACTACTGGCCTTGATGCGGATTCAGGTGCGGGTTCGACTCCGGGGGTGGCAAGCCAACCTCGGCAGATCCGACTCGCTAGCTTGTGGCTGGCCGGCGGCTTGTCGTTCCTGACGCTGATCGCCACGGATAGCCGGGCGGGCGAATTGCCTGGTCCGGAGTTGCTTAACGAGCTGAAGGCCCGGCTACTGGCCCCGCCGGACTGCCAGCCTGACTGCGCCGAGATCCCCAGCCTGAACCTCACCGCCACGCCCGACAAGTTGCGGCTGAGCCGGCCACCGCCGTGCTGCGCGGCACAGATGGTCATCTTTGGATCCTGGTGGCGGCGGGTCGTCAGCGCCTTACCCTCGCCGGCGCCTTGCCTCCGCGGGAGCGGATCAGCCTGCCCCTGCCGCTGCGGCCCCGCCAGGTGGCGGTGACCAGCAGCGGCTGGCGCATCGCCGGTGTCGGCGACAACGGCGTCCCGGAGGTCCAGCTCCTGTTGATGCGGGAGACGGCCACTGATGCGCGGAGCTTGGCTGGTGACGAGGCGGGTCAGGAGGCGGTGAAGGGTGGCGCTACCACGCAGCCAGATCAAGCAAGTGCGATCGACGGTGACACCCCCCCGCTCGCCGGGACTGAGGGTGTCGCCGCGGGCGCTAACGGCCAGCCAGCCCGGCCGGGTCAGGACGACAGGGACTCACCATCCGTCGCCGGGGCAACGGCCACCCTGCCGCCCTTCATGGAGCTGGAGCGGACCCTGGTCCTCGATCTCTCCTGGCGGGTCCAGTCCCGGCTGCGGCGCCTCACCTCGCCCGAGGCGCCCCTCACCCTGTCCATCCCCCTGCTGCCCGGAGAGGCGGTCCTCACGCCCGGGCTTAAGGTCAGCGCCGGCCTCTTGACCGCCCATCTGCAAGCCGGGGAGAGCGAACTAGTCTGGGAGTCCCAGCTCACGCCCGAGGCGGAACTGACTCTGACCGCCCCCGCGACCCAGGACTGGACCGAGATCTGGCGCCTGGACGCCAGCCCCATCTGGCATGTCCAGGTCGCGGGCCTGGCCCCGATCCATCACCAGAGTCCGGCGGGCCAGTGGCAACCCGAGTGGCGTCCTTGGGCCGGTGAGACCCTGCGCCTAACGATCAGCCGGCCGGCCGGCGCCCCCGGCACCAGCCTGACGGTCGATGCCAGCGAGCTGACTCTGCGTCCGGGTGACCGGGCCACCGAGAGCCGTTTGCGGCTGATCCTGCGCGCCTCCCGTGGCGGTCGCCAGCCGGTCAGCCTGCCGGCGGGTGCCGAGCTGCAAACCGTGACCTTGGACGGCATCGCCCAGCCCATCCGCCAGGAGGAGGGGCAGGTCCTGCTGCCGGTCCACCCGGGGACCCAGGAGGCGGTGCTGTCCTGGCACGAGGACCGCGGCATCGCCAACTACCTCACCGCCCCGGCGGTGGGCCTGGGCATCCCCAGCGTCAATGCCACCACCCGCATCGAACTGGGTCAGGATCGCTGGGTGCTGTGGGCGCACGGGCCGACCCTGGGCCCGGCGGTGCTCTTCTGGAAGCCTGATCCCCCTGATCCTGGTGGCCGCCCTGGCCCTGGCGCGCCTCCCCCTCAGCCCCGCCGGCGCCTGGCAGTGGGGCCTGCTGCTGCTCGGCCTGACCCAGGCCCCGGCCGCCGGCGCCGTGCTCGTCGTCGCCTGGTTGCTGGCCCTCGCCTGGCGCGGCGCCAAGGGTCAGGGGTTAAACGATCGGGCCTTCAATCTGGTGCAGCTCGGCCTGGTCCTGTTGAGCTTCCAGGCCCTGGGCGCCCTCGCGGCGGCGATCGCCGAGGGCCTGCTGGGCCAGCCGGAGATGCAGATTGCCGGTAACGGGTCCGGTACTGCTTCCGGCATCACCCAACTCCTCTGGTACCAAGACCGCGCCACCGAGACCCTGCCCCAGCCCGGGGTGATCTCCGTGCCCCTGTGGGTCTACCGCCTGCTCATGCTCGCCTGGGCCCTCTGGCTGGCCAACAGCCTGCTCAACTGGCTGCGGTGGGGCTGGGGTTGCTTCAGCGCTGGGGGGCTGTGGCGGAAAAGCCAGCGTCCGGCCTTTGGCCGGTGGGGGAAGACCGGGGTGGCGAGAGACCAGGCGAGAAACGAGGGGAAAGAGGGAGCGACTGACGGAACTGCCGAGCGTGCCACCAGTTCCTCGGGTGTCACGCCTTCTGCGAGTTCTCCGGGTCCCGCTGGTACCACGATGACCGCAACCGGTTCCAAGGAGGAGGATCCTTGGACGAAGGGCTGAGCAGGGCCGGGGTGAGTTGGCCTTTTGGCCATGGCTCCCTGCTATAGGGCTTTGTCGGGAATTCGGCCTCAGAGCGCCGGGTGAAGCAGACGGCATGCAGCCTAACTTGGTTCCCGAGCCTGATGTGGCATAAGCGGGTCGGGCTTCCGGGCAGGGCCTCAGCGTCCATGCTAACATCCAAGCGCTTGTCTTGATTGCTGCGCTCCGCCCACGCCGCCATGTCCCGACGTTGCCTGCCCATCGGTATTCAGACCTTTCGCAAGATCCGCGAGGAGGACTTTTACTATGTCGACAAGACCGCTTTCGCCCTGCGGCTGATCGCGGAGGGTACGCATTACTTCCTCTCCCGACCGCGGCGCTTCGGCAAGTCGTTGTTCCTGGATACCCTGGCGGAACTGTTCAGTGGCAATCAGGTGCTGTTCCAAGGCTTGGCGGCCGAAAGTCGCTGGGACTGGTCACGGCGCTTTCCGGTGGTCCGGCTGAGCTTCGGCGGTGGGGTGGTGCGGCAGACGGGCGAACTTGACGCCAAGATTGGCGAGCAGTTGGCCATCAATCAGGAAGCACTCGGTATCTCGTGTGCGCAACCGACGCTGGCGGGCTTTTTCGCCGAGTTGATCCGCAAGGCCCACGCCGCCACCGGCGAGCGCGTGGTGGTGCTGGTGGATGAATATGACAAGCCGATCCTCGACAACATTACCGATCCGGTGATGGCCCGGGTGATGCGCGATGGCTTGCGTAATCTCTACTCGGTGATCAAGGACGCGGACGCCCACATCCGCTTTGCCTTCCTCACCGGGGTCAGCAAGTTCAGCAAGGTCAGCCTCTTCTCCGGGCTGAACAATCTCAAGGACATCACTGTCGACGCCCGCTACTCGGCCCTGTGCGGCTACACCGAG
>JAGVUH010000532.1 GCA_019136395.1 Gammaproteobacteria bacterium | reverse complement strand
CTTCGCCTGGTGCATGGTGATGGCCGCCGTTAAGGTGGTCTTGCCATGGTCGACGTGGCCGATCGTACCGACGTTGACGTGCGGCTTCTTGCGTTCGAATTTGGCTTTGGACATCCCGATCTACCTGAAAAACTGGTTAGTGTGTTTTGGCGGCGGCAACGACCTGAAGGCCTGCTCCCGATGCTTACTGACTATCGCTAGCCGGTGATAACGCATCCCTTCACAGTCAAAGATGCGAGCCGGCCGTGGGGACCGGACATCTCCGCCCAGGGCAGCTGTGCCCTGGCCTGCCAGACGACCTCCTCGCCTGACGAATTCTCCTGTTAAGGAGCTGGGTATCCGCAGGACAGGCGAGGGGGTATTACCCGTGACCTGTGTTCGCGGATACCGTCGCGAACTAGCGTGGCGCGTGAGCCATGTTTCCCTGCCCAAATTCCTGAAGCCGACTCGATCCTGAGTGGCCGCTCGATTTGTTTCTCTGCTAAACCAGGAGCTAATGCCCGAGGTTGCGCATGCATGCACCCGCTGAATCGACGGCGACCTACCCGACGGACTGGCGGCTTACCAGCGATAGTGCGAGAAGGCCTTATTCGCCTCTGCCATGCGATGGGTATCTTCCTTTTTCTTAACCGCGGTTCCGCGCGCATCCGCCGCGTCCATCAATTCGCCGGCCAGACGCAGAGCCATGGATTTCTCCGAACGCTTGCCGGCCGCATCGATCAGCCAGCGCATCGCGAGGGAATTACGCCGGGCGGGACGCACCTCCACGGGCACCTGATAGGTAGCTCCACCCACCCGCCGGGACTTGACCTCCACGACCGGGCGGACGTTTTCCATCGCCTGATCAAGCAGATTCAGGGGTTCCCCACCCTTCTTGGTGGCCATGGTTTCCAGCGCCCCGTACATGATGCGCTCGGCAACGGACTTCTTGCCATCTTCCATGAGCATGTTCACGAACTTAGCCAGGAGATGGCTTCCAAATTTAGGGTCTGGCAGCACCTGACGGCGCGCGACAATACGTCTTCTGGGCATTAATGTGAGCTCCGACCTGTTTAAGCAGGATAGGCGATCCGCAGAGATCGCGAGCTTCCCGGCCGGCTTTGCAGCCCAGCCCGGGACGCCTGAATTGGTAATAACGATTCTGGATGAATCAGCTCTTCGGCCGCTTGGCGCCGTACTTCGAGCGACCCTGGCGCCGCTTGTCGACGCCGGAGGTATCCAGCGTGCCACGCACGGTGTGGTAACGGACACCAGGCAGGTCCTTGACACGACCGCCACGAATCAACACCACGGAGTGCTCCTGAAGATTATGGCCTTCACCACCGATGTAAGACGTCACTTCATAGCCGTTGGTCAGGCGCACACGCGCCACTTTGCGCAAGGCAGAGTTCGGCTTTTTTGGCGTCGTGGTGTAGACGCGCGTGCATACGCCTCTTTTCTGCGGACACTCTTCCAGCGCCGGGACCGTACTCTTGGCCACCTGACGCTTACGCGGCTTGCGGACCAACTGATTGATGGTTGTCATGCAATCGCTCTCCAAGGGCGCCGGAGCGCCTACACGCAACATGGCCGGCGGCACCCCTCGTCATGAGATCAACCGTCGGCCCGGGAAATGGTCAAGCCGGCCAGGAGGCCGGCTTAGCTAAGACGCGGAAGTATAGGTTCGCCCCCTTACCCTGTCAACTTCATGACAGGATTCAGCCAGGGGACGTCCGCTCAGTCAGTGAGGAAATCCTCTTCCCCCGCCTCCGGCGACTCCCGTTCATCCTGGTAATCAGCATGCTCCCCGAGCAACTCGCTGGTCTGGGCCGCGGTGGCCGCCGCCAGGGAGCCCAGGGCCACGTTGCTCATGGCCTCCTTGATCGCCTCCTCGACCTCGGCCGGGGCCAGTTCCAGCTTGGCGCCACCGGCCTCGGCCTCCAGTTCCCGCTCCTCCCGCCGCTTGCGGCGCCGTTCCTGATGATAGGCCAGGCCGGTGCCCGCGGGGATCAGGCGTCCGACGATGACGTTCTCCTTGAGACCCCCCAGGCGATCGGTGGAGCCACGCACCGCCGCCTCGGTCAGGACGCGGGTGGTCTCCTGGAAGGAGGCGGCGGAGATGAAGGACTCGGTGGCCAGGGAGGCCTTGGTGATTCCCAGCAGCAGGGGCTCGTAACGCGCCGGCAGCCGGCCTTCGGCCCGGACCCGCTCGTTCTCCAGCAGCACCTGGCTCAGCTCCGCCTGTTCGCCGCGCAGCAAGCGGGTGTCGCCGGCGTCGAGGATTTCGCCCTTGCGCAGCATCTGGCGGACGATGACCTCGATGTGCTTGTCGTTGATCTTGACGCCCTGGAGGCGGTAAACGTCCTGGATCTCCTTGACCAGGTACTCGGCCAGTTGAGTGACCCCCTTGAGGCGCAGGATGTCGTGGGGATTGAGCTCGCCGTCGGAGACGATCTCGCCCCGCTCGACGCGCTCGCCCTCGAAGACGTTGACGTGGCGCCACTTGGGGATCAGTTCCTCGATCTGCTCCCCCTCGTCCGTGGTGATGATCAGGCGCTGCTTACCCTTGGTGTCCTTGCCGAAGCTGATGGTGCCAGAGGCCTCCGCCAGCAGGGCCGGCTCCTTGGGCCGGCGGGCCTCGAAGAGGTCCGCCACCCGGGGCAGACCACCGGTGATGTCACGGGTCTTGGAGGATTCCTGAGGTATGCGCGCCAGGACGTCGCCCACACCCACGTCGGCCCCATCGGCCACGCCGACGATGGCCCCGGCGGGCAGGAAGTAGCGGGCCGGGATGTCGGTGCCGGCGATATTCAGTTCCCGCTCCTCCTCGTCCAGGAGCTTGACCATGGGCCGCAGGTCCTTGCCGGCGGCGGGGCGCTGCTTGGGATCGAGGACCACCAGGGCGGTGAGGCCGGTGACCTCGTCGGTCTCCTTCTGCACCGTCACGCCCTCGATGAAGGAATCGAAGCGCAGGCGGCCAGCCACCTCGGTGACCACCGGGTGGGTGAAGGGGTCCCAGGTCGCCACCACCTGGCCGCCCTGCACGGTATCGTTGTAGCGCTCCTTCTCCATGCCCAGGTCATCAACGACTGATAGCTCCCCGGAGCGGGAGACCGCGACCAGGTTGCCGTTGGCGTGTTGCACCACCTTGAGGTTGTGCAGGCGCGCGGTGCCGGTGGACTTGATCTCGATGCTGTTGACCGCCGCCGCCCGGGACGCTGCGCCGCCGATGTGGAAGGTGCGCATGGTGAGCTGGGTGCCGGGCTCGCCAATCGACTGGGCGGCGATGACCCCCACCGCCATGGGTGAGCGCACCCGCACCTGGTCGATCGCCGCCTGTTCCAGGGCGCTGACCCACTGCTCGTCCAGCAGGGTGCCGGCGGGGCAGATGAGGTCGTCGCTGCCGGGACGGTAGACGTCCGTGGCCAGCACTCGGCCGAGGATGCGCTCGCGCAGGGGCTCGACGACGTCGCCGCCCTCGATGATGGGCGTCATCAGCAAGCCGCGCTCGGTGCCGCAATCGCGCTCCAGCACCACCATGTCCTGGGCCACGTCCACCAGGCGGCGGGTCAGGTAACCCGAGTTGGCGGTCTTGAGGGCGGTGTCCGCCAGGCCCTTGCGCGCACCGTGGGTGGAGATGAAGTACTGGATGACGTTCAGCCCCTCGCGGAAGTTGGCGGTGATGGGGGTCTCGATGATCGAGCCGTCGGGCTTGGCCATGAGGCCGCGCATGCCTGCCAACTGGCGGATCTGGGCGGCGGAGCCACGGGCGCCGGAGTCGGCCATCATGTAAATGGAGTTGAAGGAGTCCTGCTGGACCTCACGGCCCCGGGTATCGGTGACCCGTTCCTTGCCCAGCTTGCCCATCATCGCCTTGTGCACCAGGTCGTTGGTATGGGACCAGATGTCGATGACCTTGTTGTAACGCTCACCGTTGGTCACCAGGCCCGAGGCGTACTGCTGCTCGATCTCCTTCACCTGGCGCTCGGCCTCGGCAAGGATGCCGGGCTTCTCCTCGGGGACGGCCATGTCCTCCAGGCCGATGGAGATGCCGGCGCGGGTGGCCATGCGAAAGCCCAGGTACATGACCTGGTCGGCGAAGACGACCGTCTCCTTGAGGCCCAGGGTGCGGTAACAGGTGTTGATCAGCCGGGAGATCTGGCGCTTGCCCAGGGCCTGATCCACCAGGCTGAAGGGCAGCCCCGCCGGGACGATCTCGTAGACCAGGGCGCGGCCCAGGACCGTGTCCTTGAGGCTGATCCGTTCCTCGCGGGCGCCGTCCTCCTGGAGGTGGACCTCGCGGATGCGCACCCGGACCCGGGCATGGAGGTCGGCCATGCCGGTCTCCCAGGCCCGCCGCGCCTCGCTGATGCTGGCGTAGACGCTGCCCTCGCCCTTGACCCCGGCGCGCTCGCGGGTCATGTAGTAGAGGCCCAGCACCACGTCCTGGGAGGGGACGATGATGGGTTCGCCATTGGCCGGGGAGAGGATGTTGTTGGAGGCCATCATCAGCGCCCGGGCCTCCAGTTGCGCCTCCAGGGACAGGGGCACATGCACCGCCATCTGGTCGCCATCGAAGTCGGCGTTGAAGGCGGTGCAGACCAGGGGGTGGAGTTGGATGGCCTTGCCCTCGATCAGCACCGGTTCGAAGGCCTGGATGCCCAGGCGGTGCAGGGTCGGGGCGCGGTTGAGCATCACCGGGTGTTCGCGGATCACCTCTTCGAGGATGTCCCACACCTCGCCGGCGCCGCGGTCGACCAGCTTCTTGGCGGCCTTGATGGTGGTCGCCGTACCGCGTGACTGCAACTTGCCGTAAACGAAGGGCTTGAACAGCTCCAGGGCCATGCGCTTGGGCAGGCCGCACTGATGGAGTTTGAGCTTGGGGCCCACCACGATGACCGAGCGCCCGGAATAGTCGACGCGCTTGCCGAGCAGGTTCTGGCGGAAGCGCCCCTGCTTGCCCTTGATCATGTCCGCCAGGGACTTGAGGGGGCGCTTGTTGGTGCCGGTGATGGCCCGCCCGCGGCGGCCATTGTCGAGCAGGGCGTCCACCGCCTCCTGAAGCATGCGCTTCTCGTTGCGCACGATGATGTCGGGGGCGATGAGGTCCAGCAGCCGCTTGAGGCGGTTGTTACGGTTAATGACCCGGCGATAGAGGTCGTTGAGGTCCGAGGTGGCGAAACGGCCGCCGTCCAGGGGCACCAGGGGCCGCAGCTCCGGCGGCAGCACCGGCAGGACGGTGAGGATCATCCACTCCGGCCGGTTGCCAGACTCCTGGAGGGACTCCATGAGCTTGAGGCGCTTGGAGAGCTTCTTGATCTTAGTCTCGGAGTTGGTGCCCTCGATCTCCTCGCGCATCTGGCGCATCTCGGCGTTGAGGTCGAGGGTGCGCAGCAGTTCGTAGACCGCCTCAGCGCCCATGCGGGCGTCGAACTCGTCGCCGTTCTCCTCCAGGGCCTCCAGGTACTGCTCATCGGTGAGGAGCTGGCCGCGCTCGAGCTGGGTCATGCCCGGGTCGATGACGACGAAGGATTCGAAGTAGAGGATGCGCTCGATGTCGCGCAGGGTCATGTCCAGCAGCAAGCCGATGCGTGAGGGCAGGGACTTGAGGAACCAGATGTGGGCCACCGGGCTGGCCAGGTCGATGTGGCCCATGCGCTCGCGCCGCACCTTGGCCAGGGTGACCTCGACGCCGCACTTCTCGCACACCACGCCGCGGTGCTTGAGGCGCTTGTACTTGCCGCACAGGCACTCGTAATCGCTCACCGGGCCGAAGATCTTGGCGCAGAAGAGGCCATCGCGCTCGGGCTTGAAGGTGCGGTAGTTGATGGTCTCCGGCTTCTTGACCTCGCCGTAGGACCAGGAGCGGATGGTGTCCGGGGAGGCGAGTCCGATCTTGATGGCGTCGAACTCCAGGGCCTGGCCCTGGGCCTTGAGAATCTTGAGCAGGTCTTTCAATGCAATGTCTCCGTGAAGGAGGACTCGGGGGACTGGCCCCGCGAGCTGAGAAGGCGATTTGAACGGAGCGGCCTGGATCGCGGCGGTGCCCGGTGGGCCCGCCGCGAACCCCCGGGGGCCTTAGTCCTGTTCCAGTTCGACATTGATGCCGAGGGAGCGGATCTCCTTGACCAGCACATTGAAGGACTCGGGCATGCCCGCCTCCATGCGATGATCACCATCGACGATATTCTTGTACATCTTGGTGCGCCCGTTGACATCGTCAGACTTCACCGTGAGCATCTCCTGGAGGGTGTAGGCGGCGCCGTAGGCCTCCAGGGCCCAGACCTCCATCTCGCCGAAACGCTGGCCACCAAACTGGGCCTTACCCCCCAGGGGCTGCTGGGTGACCAGGCTATAGGGGCCAGTGGAACGGGCATGCATCTTGTCATCCACCAGGTGGTTGAGCTTGAGCATGTACATGTAACCCACGGTGACCGGCCGCTCGAAGGCATCGCCGGTGCGGCCGTCGTAGAGCTGGGTCTGGGCCATGGGGATGCCGGTGCCGGCATTGTCCCGACCCGCCAGGCGCAACATCTCGCGAATCTCCGCCTCGGAACAGCCATCGAAGACCGGCGTCGCCAGGGGCACGCCCCGGATCAGGTTGCGCGCCAGTTCCAGAATCTCCCCGTCCGTCAGGCTGTCCAGGTCCTCGCGCTTACCGCTGCCGTTGTAGATCCGATCCAGGAAGTCGCGCAGCTCCGCCACGGCGCGCTGGGCGCGCAGCATCTCCTCGATGCGTTTGCCCAGGCCATTGGCCGCCCAGCCCAGGTGGGTCTCCAGCACCTGGCCGACATTCATGCGCGAGGGCACGCCGAGGGGGTTGAGGACGATGTCCACCGGCTCGCCATCGGCGGAGAAGGGCATGTCCTCCACCGGCACGATCATGGAAATGACGCCCTTGTTGCCATGGCGCCCGGCCATCTTGTCACCGGGCTGGATGCGGCGCTTGACCGCCACGTAGACCTTGACCATCTTTAGCACGCCCGGGGCCAGGTCATCACCCTGGATGATCTTGCGCTTTTTGGCCTCGAAGCGGTCACGGAACTCCTTGCGTTGCTCGGCGATATGGTTGGCGATCGTCTCCAGTTGGGCCGCGGCATCCTCGGCGCGCAGCCGGATCTCCAGCCACTTGTCGCGGGAATCCTGCTGGGCCAGTTCGTGGAGATAGGTCTTGGTGATCTTGGCGCCGGCCTTGAGTCCCCGGGGCCCGCCATCGGCAATCTTGCCCACCAGCATCCGCTCGACGCGCTGGAAGGTATCGTTCTCCATGATGCGCCGCTGGTCTTCCAGGTCCTTGCTGACCCGTTCCAGTTCCATTTCCTCGATCTGATGGGCGCGCTTGTCCTTCTCGACGCCATCCCGGGTGAAGACCTGCACATCGACGACGGTGCCCGCCATGCCGGAGGGCAGGCGCAGGGAGGTATCCTTCACATCCGAGGCCTTCTCGCCAAAGATGGCCCGCAGCAGCTTCTCCTCCGGGGTGAGCTGGGTCTCGCCCTTGGGGGTGACCTTGCCCACCAGGATATCGCCATCGCGGACCTCGGCGCCGACGTAGATGATGCCGGACTCGTCGAGCTTGGCCAGGGCCGCCTCGCCGACGTTGGGGATGTCGGCGGAGATCTCCTCCGGCCCCAGCTTGGTGTCCCGGGCCAGGCAGGTCAGTTCCTCGATGTGGATGGAGGTAAAGCGATCCTCCTGCACCACCCGCTCGGAGATGAGGATGGAGTCCTCGAAGTTGTAGCCGTTCCAGGGCATGAAGGCAACGCGCAGGTTTTGTCCCAGGGCCAGCTCACCCATGTCGGTGGAGGGCCCATCGGCCAGGACATCGCCGCGACTGATCAGATCACCCACCGCCACCAGGGGTCGCTGGTTGATGCACGTGTTCTGATTGGACCGGGTGTACTTGGTGAGGGTGTAGATATCGACGCCCGGCACCCCTGGCTCGGCCTCGTCGTCATTGACCCGCACGACGATGCGCGCCGCGTCCACCGCCTCGACCACGCCGCCCCGGCGAGCGACGACGGTCACCCCGGAGTCGATGGCCACCACCCGCTCCATGCCCGTGCCCACCAGGGGCTTCTCCGCCCGCAGGGTCGGCACCGCCTGGCGTTGCATGTTGGAGCCCATCAGGGCGCGGTTGGCGTCGTCGTGCTCCAGGAAGGGGATGAGGGAGGCGGCGACGGAGACGATCTGGCGCGGCGAGACGTCCATGTACTGGACCTCGGCCGGGGCCTTCATCGTGAACTCGTTCTGGTGCCGGCAGGAGACCAGGGCGTCCGTCAGCCGGCCCTCAGCGTCCAGGGTGGCATTGGCCTGGGCGATGACGAAATGGCCCTCGTCAATGGCGGACAGGTAGTGGATCTGGTCGGTGACCTGCCCATTTTCCACCTGGCGATAAGGGGTCTCCAGAAAGCCGTAGCGGTTGGTCCGGGCGAAGACCGCCAGGGAGTTGATGAGACCGATGTTCGGCCCTTCTGGGGTCTCGATGGGGCAGACCCGGCCATAGTGGGTCGGGTGCACGTCGCGCACCTCGAAGCCGGCCCGCTCCCGCGCCAGACCGCCGGGACCCAGGGCGGAGACCCGGCGCTTGTGGGTGACCTCGGAGAGGGGGTTGTTCTGGTCCATGAACTGGGAGAGTTGGCTGGAACCGAAGAACTCCTTGATCGCCGCCGATACCGGCTTGGCATTGATCAGTTCCTGGGGCATCAGGCCCTCGGACTCGGCCAGGGACAGGCGCTCCTTGACCGCCCGTTCGACGCGCACCAGGCCGATGCGGAACTGATTCTCCGCCATCTCGCCGACGCAGCGGATACGCCGGTTGCCGAGGTGGTCGATGTCATCGACCGTCCCCCGCCCATTGCGCAGTTCCACCAGGATCTTGAGGGCATCGATGATATCGGAGCCTTCCCCGTTCTGGGCCACGAGCTTGTGCGAGGTCTCGTCGCCGCGGGCACTGAAGTAGACGTGATCGTAGAGGATGCCCGGACCCTCCTCGCCCTCCCGCGCCAGGCGGCGATTGAACTTCATGCGCCCGACCGCCGAGAGGTCGTACCGGTCGAGGGTGAAGAACAGGTTGTGGAAAAGGTTCTGGGCCGCCTCCTTGGTCGGGGGCTCACCCGGGCGCATCATGCGGTAGATCTCGACCTGGGCCTCCAGCTCGTTGGTGGTGGGGTCGATGCGCAGGGTCTCGGACAGGTAAGGCCCCTGATCCAGGTCGTTCACGAACAGGGTCCGCAGTTCGCGAACACCCTGCTGGCGGGCCTGTTCCAGCAGTTCGGGGGTGACGAGATCATTGGCGTTGGCCAGCAATTCGCCGGTTTCCGTATCGATCAGGTTGTGGGCCAGGATGCGGCCATGCAGGAATTCGGCAGGCACGCTCAGGCGCTCCACCCCCAACTTCTGCAACTCCCGGGTGTGACGGGCGGTGACGCGCCGGCCGGCCTCCACCACGATCTGGTCGCCGACGCTGATGTCGAAGCCCAGGGTCTCGCCGCGCAGCCGCTCGGGGACCAGGTCCAGTTCGATCTTGTCGGCGGCGAGATGGAAACGATCCGTCTGGAAGAAGCAATCCAGAATGCGCTGGGTGTCATAGCCCAGGGCCCGCAACAGGATGGTCGCGGGCAACTTGCGGCGCCGGTCGATACGGACAAAGACGTTGTCCTTGGGGTCGAACTCGAAGTCCAGCCAGGAACCACGATAGGGAATGACCCGGGCGGAGAAGAGCAGCTTACCGGAGGAATGGGTCTTGCCCTTGTCGTGGTCGAAGAAGACGCCGGGGGAACGGTGAAGCTGGGAGACGATGACCCGCTCGGTGCCGTTGATGATGAAGGTCCCGGTCTCGGTCATGAGCGGCATTTCGCCCATGTAGACTTCCTGTTCCTTGATATCCTTGATGACCTTGGAACCGGCCGGGGCATCGCGATCATAGATGACCAGGCGCAGCAGGACGCGCAGGGGGGCGGCGTAGGTGGCGCCGCGCAGATGGCACTCGCGCACGTCAAAGGGCGGCTCGCCGAGACGGTAACTGACGTACTCCAGCACCGCGTTCCCGGAGTAGCTCTCGATCGGGAAAACGGATTTGAAGGCGGCATGCAACCCCATGTCCTGGCGCTCGGCGGGTTTCAGACCCTCCTGCAGAAAGGCCCGGTAAGAGTTGATCTGGGTCGCGAGCAGGAAGGGAACATCCAGTATGCTGGTGCGCTTGCCGAAGTCCTTGCGGATACGCTTTTTCTCGGTGAACGAATAGGCCATGCTGCCTTACCCTCGACGTGCTGCTGGAAATCTGGGTCACCCGGTAGGGGTGACGGATCGGGTCGGATGCCGACCGCCTATGGACAGCGGTCCCGCCCGATGGTTGCGTGTTCAGTGGTAACGCAACGCAAACGGAGAAAGGCCGGCGATCCGCGGATCGCCAGCCTTCCTGTCGCGCGTGACGCGCGACGCCGCAAGAGCGGGATTACTTGACCTCGACAGTGGCGCCCGCCTCTTCGAGCTGCTTCTTGGCGGCGGCCGCCTCGTCCTTGGAGATGCCTTCCTTGAGGACCGTGGGCACGCCTTCGACGGCATCCTTGGCCTCCTTGAGGCCCAGGCCCGTCAGGGCGCGCACGACCTTGATGACGCCGACCTTGTTTTCCCCGAAGCCCGTGAGGACCACGTTGAACTCGGTCTGCTCCTCGACGGGTTCCGCGGCGGCGGCGGCGGGGCCAGCCGCCACGGCGACGGCCGCGGCGGCGGTGACGCCGAACTTCTCTTCCATCGCGCTGATCAGGTCGACAACATCCATGACGGTCATGTTGGCGATGGCTTCCAGGATGTCTTCTTTGGAAACGGACATGGATTTCTCCTAATTCGAATAGCTGTTAGATGCCGTGACGAGGACCGGACCCCAGGGGTCAGGCCGCCTCTTTGGCATCGCGGACCGCCGCGAGGGTGCGGACAAGCTTGCCCGGGACCTCGTTGATGGTCGCCGCGAGTTTCTGCACCGGGGCCTTCATGACGGACATGAGTTGGGAAATGGCCTGCTCGTAGGTCGGCATCTTGGCCAGGGTGCCAAGCTCCGAGGGGGCGAGCAATTTACCGCCAATGGACACGAGGCTGACCTTGAGGGCATTGTTGCCCTTGGCGAAGGCCTCGATGACCCGCGCCGCGGAACTCGGATCCGTCTGGGAGAAGGCCAGGACCATGGGTCCCTTGAGCGCCTCCTGGATACAGGCGAAGTCCGTACCTTCCACAGCGCGCCTGGCCAGGGTGTTTTTGACCACCCGCACATAGACACCGGCCTTGCGTGCCTCCACGCGAAGCTGGGTCATCTGCGCGACGGTCAAACCCCGGTACTCGGCGCCAACGGCCGAATAGGCTTTCTTCGCGACTTCCGCGACCTCGGCGACGATGGTTTCTTTCTGGGCATAATTCAGCGCCACAGTTCGTCACCTCCTGCTGTCGATAGTTGCCGGGGGATAAGACCCCCGCCGATTGCCGCCCCGGTCATCCACAACCGAGCAGGGCGACGGTGAAGTGCGCCGTCTTCAGGCCTGCGCCGCCACTCGCGCAACGGCTGAACCGATTCGGGAGCACCGTCTGCGCGGGCACGCAGTGATTAAGCCCGGCGTGGCAACCTGTCCCTCATGCCACCCGGACGCCCGCGGTCTTTGACGGTCCCCGGCTACAGCCGGGGCCCCAAAGAACGGATGGGGCCGGACCCTTCGGTCAGGCCCCCAGAAAGAACGCCCCTCCATCTTTGGGGGCGCGGCCAGGCCCTCCTCGGGCCCGGACCAGGGGCTGGCCTCAGATGAGTGCCTGATGGTCGATGGTCAGGCCAGGCCCCATGGTGGTTGACACGGTCACCTTGCGCATGTAAACGCCCTTGGAGGTGCTGGGTTTGACCTTCATCAGGTTCCGCAGCAGGGCCTCGAGATTTTCCCGCAAGGCGACGGGTTCGAAGGTGATCTTGCCCAAGGGGCAATGGATGATGCCGGACTTGTCGGTGCGATAGCGCACCTGGCCCGCCTTGGCGTTACGCACCGCCTCGGCGACGTCCGCGGTCACGGTTCCCACCTTGGGGTTGGGCATGAGACCACGGGGGCCCAGGAGTCGACCCAACTGCCCGACCACCCGCATGGCATCCGGAGAGGCGATGACCACGTCATAGTTGAGATTACCGGCCTTCATCTCCTCGGCCAGGTCTTCCATGCCCACGCGGTCGGCGCCGGCCGCGGTCGCGGCCTCGGCCGCGCCACCCTGGCAGAAGACGGCCACGCGGACCTGCTTGCCGATACCATTGGGCAGGACGGTGGCACCACGCACCACCTGGTCCGACTTGCGCGGATCGACGCCCAGGTTGACCGCGACATCGACGTTTTCCAGGAACTTGACCTTTGACAGGTCCTTGAGCAGGTTGAAGGCTTCCTCGGCCGGGTAGACCTTCTTCTTATCGAAACCGGCGCGGAGCGCCTGCATGCGCTTGGATAATTTGGCCATCTCAGACGCCCTCCACGTTCAGACCCATGGCACGGGCACTGCCCGCGATGGTACGCACCGCGGCATCCATGTCCGCCGCCGTCAGGTCCGGCATCTTGACCGCGGCGATCTCCTCGAGCTGGGCGCGGGTGACGGTACCGATCTTGGTCGTGTGCGGCGTCTTGCTGCCCCGGGTCACGCCGGCCGCCTTTTTGAGCAGGACGGTGGCGGGGGGGGTCTTGGTGATGAAGGTGAAGCTGCGATCGGCGTAGACGGTGATCACCACTGGAATCGGCATGCCCTTTTCCAGATTCTGCGTCTTGGCGTTGAACGCCTTGCAGAATTCCATGATGTTCACGCCCTTCTGACCAAGGGCCGGGCCCACGGGCGGACTGGGATTGGCCTCGCCCGCCTTGACTTGCAGCTTAATATAAGCTGTTATCTTCTTTGCCATTTTTTCCTCATTAGCTGGGTACTGACGCCGGTGGAAGGAGACCGGCTCCCCTCACCGCCCAATTCCAATAGGATGGGCGGCATCGTTAAATGACCGAGCGTGTAAGGTTTGCTCGGGAAAATCCGCGAAGGACAAGCGACTGGGCGGCTGGGGGTGATGACCCTAGGCCAGGGCTTCAGCCCTTTTCCACCTTGGAAAACTCAAGATCTACCGGGGTCGCGCGGCCAAAGACCAGCACGGAGACCTTGAGGCGATTCTTGTCGTAATCGACCTCTTCGACCACGCCCGTGAAATCCGTGAAGGGTCCATCGATGACCCGGACCATTTCCCCCGGTTCGTAGAGCACCTTGGGCCTGGGTTTGGCGGCGCCATCCTGCATCCGCTGCAGGATCGCGTTGGCCTGCATGTCGGGGATGGGAGCGGGTCGGTCGCCATGCCCGCCGATGAACCCCATCACCTTCGGCACATCCCGCACCAGATGCCAGGTCTCATCCGACATTTCCATGTGGACCAGGACATAGCCGGGGAAGAACTTACGTTCCACCTTGTGCTGCTGGCCGTTGCGCATCTCCACGACCGTCTCGGTGGGCACCAGGATCTCGCCGAACTGGTCCTCCATGCCCGCGCGCTTGATGCGATCCTCCAGCGACCGCTTCACCTGATTTTCCATGCCGGAAAAGGCGTGGATGACAAACCAGCGCATGGCCATGATCAGCCTCCCTGGCCCGTGAGATGACGCAGAATGGCCATGAGCATCATGTCGAACAGCCAGAGGACGATGCCCAGGATCAGGACCATGACGACGACGATCAGGGTCGTTTGCAGCGTTTCCTGCCGGGTCGGCCAGACCACCTTGCGCACTTCGGTGCGGGCATCGCCAACGAACTGCCAGAGTTGCCGCCCGACTTGGGTCTGCAAGGCAATCGCCGCCGCCGCGCCACCGATGATCAGCAGACCAAGAACCCGGAGTAGGGTCGAATAATCCGCGAAGAAGTAGAAGGCGAAAATGCCGGCAATCAACAAAAGGGCCGCCGCCGCCAGTTTGGCGGTATCCAAACTGGTGGCGCCAGCCTCGACTTTTGCATTCATTCAGGTACCGCCCTGATCAGCGCGGGAGGAAAGTGGCAGGCCAGGAGGGAATCGAACCCCCAACCTGCGGTTTTGGAGACCGCTGCTCTGCCAATTGAGCTACTGGCCTAAAAAATTTGGGCCTCAGGCTCAGCGCGCGGACCTAAGGCAAGGTCAGCGCGCTGGGCTGAGGCCTGACGCTTACTCGATAACCTTGGAGACCACGCCCGCGCCCACGGTCCGTCCACCTTCGCGCACCGCGAAGCGCAGGCCTTCGGTCATGGCGATGGGGGCGATGAGTTTGATGGTCATCTTGACGTTGTCGCCAGGCATGACCATCTCGACGCCTTCGGGCAGTTCGCAGGCGCCGGTG
>JAGVUH010000075.1 GCA_019136395.1 Gammaproteobacteria bacterium | reverse complement strand
GCGATGCCCTCCTCGGCGGCGAAGCGTTGCAGGATCTCGAGATCGAAGCCTACATAGCGCCCGTCCTTGAAGGCGACGTAGGGCAGGTCGGCCACGGACACGCCGAGCACGTAGCTTTCCCGGGGGGTCCGGACCGGATAGTCGGGCATGGTCACCCCTTCGGGATCGCCGCTGAACCAGCGGCGATGGATCTCCTCATAGCCCCCCGAGGCGCGCAGGCGCGTCAGATAGCGATCGAAGCGCTCCCGCAGGGCGTCCCGGTCCTGGCGGAAGCCGATCCCCAGGGGATAGGTCAGGAAGCCTTCGTCGAGGATGGCCAGGTCGGGGTGGGCGTGGATGATGGCCCGGGCGCTGATGCTGTCGAAGATTCCCGCGTCCACCTTGTTGGTCTTGACGGCGACGATCTGATCCGTGGTGCTGTTGAAGGTGGTGAGCCGGGCGTGCGGAAAGTTCCGCTCGGCGTGAACGCTCATGACGGTGCCCAGGATGACGCCAATGCGCCCCCCGGTCGCCAGGTCCGCCAGGGAGCGCCAGCCCCCGTCCCCCGTGGCCCCGACCTGGGTGGTCTCAGCTCCTGGCGGTCTCACCCTGAGCGGAGACCGCTCGGGAGGGATCACCCCGTTCACAGCCGGCGAGGAGCAGCGCGGCGAGTGTCAGGAACCACAGCGAGGCGACGAGGCGGGCAAGGTTCATGGGTTGCGGCTCGGCGGAAAGAAGGTGGTGAGGCCGGAAGGGAGGTGATGCGGCCAGAAGGATGATGATGCGGTTAGAAGGACGATCGGGCGACGGTCAGGTACCCGCCATGGCCAGTGAGACAGGCACCGATACGTGGCCATCAGTCAGGTACCCGCCAAGGCCGGCGAGACAGGCACCGACGCCTGACCATCCGTCAGCTACCCGCCACGGCCATTCAGTCAGGTAGCGGCCGCGGCCATGGGCGGCGCCTTCGACCGTCCGCCATGACTGGGAATGACCAGCACCTGGGCGCTGGGAAAATGCGTGCGGATGGCGGCCTTGAGCCGGGCGGCGATCCCATAGACCTGTCCCATGGTCAGGTCCGGGTGGAACTCCAGGAACAGTTCGACGAAGACCTGGCTGCCGGCGCGGCGGCTGCGGAAACCATGGATCTGCTCGTAGTCGTCGAAGTGGTTGACCAGTTCGCGGACGATGACGATCTCGTCCCGCTCCTCCAGGCTGCGGTCGATAAGATCACCCAGGGTGCCGGTGAGGATATCGCGGATGGACTGCACCACGATGAAGATGAGGATGATCGAGGCCGCCACGTCGATGAGGTAGGCCCACTCGAAGCCGCTGAGCAGCAGGGAGGAACCCACGGCGCCGATGATCAGGAAGTCCTCCAGGGCGCCCATGCGCATCATGCGCCACATGGCCTCGAAGATGGGCGCGTGTTCGGTGCGCGCCAGTTGCAGGTTACGAAACCAGAGCCAGGTGGAAAGGACCAGGGACAGGCTGGTGAGCAGGATGCCGATCAGCCCCCCCTCGGGCGGGACCGGATGGTCGATCTTGTGCGCCAACTCGTAGCTGATGAACAGCACCGCCATGATCATGGTCAGGGCGACCACGGTGGTGGAGATCATCTCCAGGCGCCCGTAGCCATAGGTATTGCGCAGATCGACCCCGCGGGCGATGCGGCGCACCGTGTAGAGGGACAGGGCCGAGGCCAGGGCCCCGGTCAGGGCGATGACGAAATTGGCGACGAAGACGATGGAGTTGGAGGTCAGCATGCCGATGGTTGAGGCCCCGACGGTATAGATCTCCATACCCAGGGTAATGGCCAGCAGGCGTTGCTTGGTCTCTTGGTTGATGGCCGAGGAAAAACCGCTCATATGAGGATGCCAAAGGGTAAGGGGGAAAAGGCGGGCTCAGGTGCCGGCCAGGCCGGCGGCAGGGGGAGCTGGCCGGGGGATGGCTGAACCGGCCCGGATTTTCACGCTAACTGGCGTGAGCCAGCAGTCCACACCCCTGGAAAAGAAAGACGTTACCGTGATTTCCACCCTAACCTTCCTCCGGCGGCAGGTGTTTGATCAGGGTCAGCCGGTTGTGGCCCGCCTCCCGCTCATAGGCAACCTCGTCCATCAGGGTGCGCATGAAGTGGATGCCCAGGCCACCGATGGGACGATCCTCGATGGAGCCCTCCAGCACGGCGACCGGGGCCTCCTCCAGGGGGTTGAAGGGTTTGCCATCGTCACTGAGGATGGCCATCAGGCGGCCGGGCTCGGCGCGCAGCCGCAGGTGGATCTCATGCGGCCGGTCGTCGTCATAGCCATAGGAGACGATGTTAGTGATGAGTTCATCCAGGACCAGATTGAGCTGGTAGATGTGCTGGATCGAGAGGCTACCCTCCACCCCGAAGGCCTCGATCCGCTCCGCCAACGGGGGGATCTCGCTCAACTCGTTGCGCAGGGAAAAGCTTTGTTCCAGGACCATGATATGTTTGTCTCTTCTGGTTGAATGAGGGCAATGCCGCGGGTGGGGTGAATTCAGTGTTCAGGTGGGTCGGGAGGGCGTCCCATCCGGGCGGCGGAGAATGAGCAGGGTGATGTCATCGGACTGCTCGGCCCCGGCCGCGTGCTGGCGGAGATCGGCCAGCAGCCAGGCCAGGGTGGCGCGACCCTCGAGGGCGGTCCCGCCCGCCAGGATCTGGTCGCTCAGGCGCCGCGTGCCATAAAGGCAATCCGCCGGGTCCATGGCCTCCGTGACCCCGTCGGTATAGAGGAGCAGGGCATCGCCCGCCGCGAGTCGGCACTGACCCGTGACGTAGCG
>JAGVUH010000201.1 GCA_019136395.1 Gammaproteobacteria bacterium | reverse complement strand
TGAGCCTGGTCTGGGAGCTGACCCTGGTCGGTTCGGGGCAGGTGCTGTTCGAGCCCCGGGAACGCAAGCGGCGGGGCGCCGGCTGGACCAAGGGGCGGGTCGTGGCCCTCAAGCGCCTGGCCGAGCAGGCCGATGCCTTTCCCTACCTGACGCCGGCGGATCGGGCCCTCTGCGCCTGCATCAAGGCCCAGTCCGTGGGCTGGGGTTGGAGCAGCAGCCGGATGGAATACGATATCGAGGGCCTCTGTGGTCTGCGCGCGGCCCTCGGGCACCCCAACCTGATTTTTCAGGGGGAGCCCGTCGAACTGGTCCAGGACCAGCCGCGCTTGCTGGTGGCGCGGGCTGGGGACGGCATTCGCATCAGCCTCCACCCCCCCTGCACGGGGGAGGCCCACTACTTCGTCACGGCGGAACCGGGCCGCCTGCGCTTCTTTGAGTTCACCGCCCAGCACCAGCGCGTCGGGCGGCTCCTGGGCCGGGATGGGCTCAAGGTGCCCAAGGCGGCGGAGACCAAGGTGGTGGAGACCATCACCGCCCTGGCGCCCATGATCACCGTCCATTCGGAGATCGGCGGCGAGGCGGTCGGCGAACTGGCGGCGGTGGAACGGGTGGAGGCCGATCCGCGGCCCTGTCTGCAACTCCAGCCCCTGGGGGATGGCCTGCGCGTCACTTGCCTGGTGCGGCCCCTGGGCGAGAAGGGACCCAGCGCCCACCCCGGGGAGGGGGGGGCCTCCATCTTCAGCGAGATCGACGGCCGCCGGGTCCACGCCCGGCGGGACCTGAAGGCCGAACAGGCGGCGGCCGTCGCCCTCTTAACCGCCTGTCCGGCCCTGGACCCCGAGTTCTGGGACTGGTCCCTGGAGGACCCGGAGCAGGCCCTCGATACCCTGGAGGCCCTGCAAGGGCTGGGCGAGGCGGTGGTCCTGGAATGGCCCCAGGGCAAGGCCCTGCGTCTGCTAGGCAAGCGCGGGTTGGAGGCGATGAAGCTGCGGGTCGGCAGCCAGCGGGATTGGTTCGCCGTCTCCGGCGAGCTGACCCTGGACGACGGCCGGGTGGTGGACATGGCGCGGCTTATCGACCTGCTCAGCGCCAGTCCGGGGCGTTTCGTCAAGCTCGGCGAGGACGAGTTCCTCGCCCTGAGCCAGGAGTTGCGCAAGCGTCTGGACGCCATCCGCGCCCTGCAGGACAAGGGCCGCATCCACCCCTTGGCCGCCGGCCTGCTTGACGAGGCCCTGGACGGTCTGGAGGTCCAGACCGACGCCGACTGGCAGGCCCGCCTGGCCCGCCTGCGCGAGGCCCAGGAGTTGGTGCCGGAGATCCCCAGCACTCTTCAGGCCGAGCTGCGCGATTATCAGGTCGAGGGCTTGCCTGTCTGGCGGACGACATGGGCCTGGGCAAGACGGTGCAGACCCTGGCCCTGTTGCTGGGGCGCGCCGCCGAGGGCCCGGCCCTGGTGCTGGCGCCGACCTCGGTCTGCGCCAACTGGGTGGAGGAGGCCGGACGCTTTGCACCGACCCTCAACGCCCGGCTCTTCGGCCCTGGCGACCGGGCCGCCCTGCTGGAGGGGCTGGGGCCCTTCGACCTGGTGATCTGTACCTATGGCCTGCTGTGGACCGAGTCCGAGGCCCTGACCAAGGTCCAGTGGCGCACCATCGTCGCCGACGAGGCCCAGGCCTTCAAGAACGCCCAGACCAAGCGCTCCAAGGCGGTGATGGACCTGCAAGGGGATTTCCGCCTCATCACCACCGGCACCCCCATCGAGAACCACCTGGGGGAGCTGTGGAACCTGTTCCGCTTCATCAACCCCGGGCTGCTGGGCAGCCTGGAGCACTTCAACCACCGCTTCGCTATCCCCATCGAGATGCGCAAGGACAAGGCCGCTGGCAACCAGCTCAAGCGCCTGATCCGCCCCTTCATCCTGCGGCGGTTGAAGAGCGAGGTCCTTGCCGAACTGCCGGAGCGTACCGAGATCACCCTGCACGTGGAGCTGAGCGAGGAGGAGCGCCTCTTCTACGAGGCCCTGCGCCGCTCCGCCCTGGAGCGTATCAGCAGCGTCGGCGGCCAGGGACCCGGGGACGTGCGCTTCCAGGTCCTGGCGGAGATCATGCGCCTGCGCCGCGCCTGCTGTAATCCCAAGCTGGTGGTCCCGGGCAGCCCCATCGCCAGCGCCAAGCTCCAGGCCTTCGCCGAAATCGTCCAGGAGCTACGAGAGAACCGCCACAAGGCCCTGGTCTTCAGCCAGTTCGTCGACCACCTGGCCCTGGTGCGGGAATGGCTGGACGGGGAGAAGATCCCCTACCAGTACCTGGACGGCGCTACCCCGGTGAAACGCCGCCAGGAGGCGGTGGCCGCCTTCCAGGCCGGTCGCGGCGACCTGTTCCTGATCAGCCTCAAGGCCGGCGGCGCCGGGCTCAACCTCACCGCCGCCGATTACGTCATCCACCTCGACCCCTGGTGGAACCCCGCCGTGGAGGACCAGGCCTCCGACCGCGCCCACCGTATTGGTCAGCAGCGCCCGGTGACCATCTACCGCCTGGTGGCCAAAAATACCATTGAGGACATGATCCTGGACCTGCATCGCCACAAGCGCGACCTGGCCGACTCCCTGCTCGAAGGCGCCGAGATGGCCGCGCGCATGGGGGTCGAGGAGATGATGGCCTTGTTGAAGGAGGCGGGTTAGGCTGAAGACGGCCTCGCCTGCGGTTTTCTTAACTCCTTGAGTAAAGCCTCATAGTCCGGGTGAGACCCGATCCAGAACCAGACAATCTTCTCGTCCTTCAAGATGCCCACGGCGCGATAGTTCAAGGTGATACGAACGGAATAAACGGGCAGACGGGAATGAACCCTTTTGAAATTCAGGCTTGGATACCAGGGGTCGACACGGAACAATTGGTAGGAATCCCTGGCTTTGTCCTGGATGTCGGAAGGTAGGCATTCAAAGTATTTCCAGAATCTGGGGGTGGTCCTGGAAATCACGGCAGCAGTGAGAAAAGGTCTTTTGTCTTGCCTTGTTCCTCATCACGGAGTGCCTCGGCGGCGAGATGGGCCAGGACGTCTTCAGACTCCGCGAATAGGCTATCCCACTTCTGTTCGGATTCGATCTCGTCCAACATTACCCTGGCAAGAACATTCTGTTCCAGGGCGGGGAGCTTGGACGCGGCCTCAAAGGCCTTTTCCAGCATGTGGGTCATCTCTGCGTCCTGTAGATTGCCAATTGGAAGGGAGTATGTCACTCAGAATCCCTCCCCCCGTGAGGGGGAGGCAGGTAAGAATGATTAAGGTATAGCAGAGGGGAGAATGATCAGTGTCCGCCGCCCTTCAGTGCCGTGCACATCCCCTCGATGGTGTCCTTGGCGTCGCCGAAGACCAGGGAGGTGTTGTCCTGGTAGAACAGCAGGTTGTCGACGCCGGAGTAGCCGGGGCGCATGGAGCGCTTGAGGAAGTAGACCTGACGCGCCTTGCCGGCCTCCAGGATGGGCATGCCATAGATGGGGCTGGACTTGTCGGTCTTGGCCGCCGGGTTGACCACGTCGTTGGCGCCCACCACCAGGCAGACGTCGGCGGTGGCGAACTCGGGGTTGATC
>JAGVUH010000168.1 GCA_019136395.1 Gammaproteobacteria bacterium | reverse complement strand
ACCGCGAAGGCCAGCGAGCAGATACTTGATGTACCGCCGACTCCAGATACCGTAGAGCTGACAACCAAGATCACGGCGACTCCAAGGGCCGGAGACCTGACTTCCGAGGCCCCGGTGACCCCGGAGGAGCGGCGTCTCACCCCGGAGATCCCGCCGAGCCCCAAGGGCGTGGAGCTGACACCCGAGGTCCAGGCAACGTCAAAAGTCAGGGCAGTGGTCCCCGCGACCCCGCCGACGCCGCTTGACGATGTTGGGGCACAGGCGGCCCCGCTGATCCTGGAAGCCCACGCGCCCATGCCCCCGGTTCCGGCTCCGGAAGCCCGCCCAGCCATGTCTTCGGTGCAGGCGCCGGCGGAGTCGCGAGAAACCGCCCCCCTGGCACGGGCAATACCGGAAGCCAGGGAGCCCGCGCCTGAAATCCAGGCCACACCAAAGCACAAGGATCGACCCGCCCCGGCGCAGAAATCAGAGCTGACGGTGGCCCCAGCCCCCCAGACCACCCTGGCCGAACCGGCGCCGGAACCGGCACGCGTTGCCCCGTCCAGCCCTCCCACCCTGGCCGAGCAAACTCCACCCTCGCCAGAGACCCCCCCCACCCCACCAGCGCGACTACTCGCCGAGACCGAGGGGCCCAGACCAGTCCCGCCATCGGGGGGCCAGCGCCGCCGGCGGCCAGTCGCGGAGCCCAGTGCCGCACTGCCCAGCCCAGGGGCGGCGGAGGGCGACCCCCAAGAGGCAACCGTGGCTCGGCTCCCGGCGGCACCAGGGCTGACGGCCCCGGCCAGCGGTAACCTGGATGTGGCGGCAGGGGTCCTCTCCACTGACCCGGAACCTCCCCGCGAGGCTGGGGCCGGAAAATCGTCGCGCCCTGAAACCCATACCACCGAGCGTCGCAGTTCCAAGACCGAAGCCGTTACCACCGCCCAGCGCCGCTCCAAGGCCTTAGCCGAAGCCGAAGCCGAAGCCGAGCCATTAGCCGAGGTCAAGGCCGAGACTCAGGTCGAGGTCGAGGCGAATTTGGCCACGCAACAACCTCCCCAGGCGAGTGGAGAGGCCCAGCCGGAGACGGACCGATCTGTGCCAGTCGTGGACGCCCCCGCCCCAACCAAGGTCAAGGAGACCAGGTCCAGGAGCGATAAGTCCAGTGGGGCAGGCGGGCCCAAGGGGTCAGGGAAGGATCAACCCGCTTCCCAGGCTGAGCCGGAGACCACGCCATACCTGGTCAAGACCAAGGAATAACGGCGCCATCCACGGGCCGCGCCCGGCCCTCCCGGCTTCACCCCCTGCGGGGTGAAATTACCGGGGGAGACCCGGACGGCCACGGCACGGAGTGGAGCCAGGCGATAGCTTAAGAGACAGGGCCAAGCCTTACTCTTGCAGTGGGTTTGATCGCCATCTCATGAGATCTGGCATGGAAGTCACGGCAAAGCCTTTAATTTTTCTCTGGGGTAGTACCCGCTCTCATGTCCGTTAGCGGTCGCGATTATGCAACCTGACCGCTCCTGAGCGGCTGGGAAGCGGCGACTGAGGCTTCGGTGCCTGGGCTGGCGGTCGGGAGGCTACACGCCATGCCTCTGATAATTAGAGACTTTTCCATGAGTTACACGCCCGGTGTGACAACGGCAAAAAGTCCGTCATCAGCCTGGAAAACGCCCACGGATATCCTCCAACAGCCCCAAGGCCGCGGCCTCCACCATATCGAAGACCCGCTCGAACCCGCCTGGCCCCCCGTAGTAGGGATCGGGCACTTCCCGGACCCCCATCTCTGGGGCGTACTCCATGAATAACCTGAGTTTCTGGCGATGGTCCGGCGGGCAAAGCGCCGCCAGGGCCTGGTAGTTCTCCTGATCCATGGCCAGTACATAGTCAAAAAACTCAAAATCCTCCCGGACCACCCTTCGCGCACGCAGATCGCCGAGGTCCACGCCCCGCCGATGGGCCGTCTCCCGTGCCCGAGCATCGGGAGGCTGGCCAATGTGGTAGCCATGCGTCCCGGCGGAATCGGTTTCGATAACGTCCGCAAAGCCTTCACCGCGCAGCAGATGGCGGAAAACACCCTCCGCCGTTGGCGACCTGCAGATATTACCCATGCACACGAACAATACACGGACCCTGGCAGTCGCGCTCATGATGCCAACCTCCTTCTCTTTTACAAACATAATCTTAGCTGATAGTAACGGAGTCGATCCGTAATCACCGGCGGAGACGCCACCCGCCGA
>JAGVUH010000360.1 GCA_019136395.1 Gammaproteobacteria bacterium | reverse complement strand
CACCCGGTTGGCGGCTTCGAGGAAACTGCCGTGTGCGGCCACCTGGAGAAAGGTCTTGACCTGTTCGATGTCCATGGCGAGGGATTTTATACCCGTCACAGGCGGATTTCGGTCAACCCAAGCCCGCGCGGATGGGGGGAGCGTCAGCCGATCTCATGCCTCGTGTAATGGCGGCCATCTATCGAGATTTTCGATACCAAATGCGGATTAATTTCGTTTGTCATCCCTATAAGCGACGACTAATCTTTACTTCAACAGTCGGGAATTAGCCAGGCGGGCGTACCCTACGGTACCTGCCAAAGACGCCTAGCTCCCAACGATAGCTAGCAGGCCAAAGGGCCAGATAGCTGTGCCGAACCGGACCGCTGTACCGCCTACCTCACCGGAGATGACAGATGATCGCCGTCAAAGTATCGATGAAGGCCACCCACGAGCCCCTCAGATGATCGCCGTCAAAGTATCGATGAAGGCCACCCACGAGCCCCTCAAACGGACCCCGGTGGTCCTGAAACTGGATGAAAATGACCTGGAGACCGCGCCGGTGCTGACCGACCGGGCTGGGGTGGCGCGCTTCGACCTGCCCGCCACCAGCGGCCGGGTCCTGGTGTCCGGGCGGCAGCGTTACGACGGGCGCCTGGAGGGTGAGATCCCCATCGAGCTCTGGTCCATCACCGAGGCCGACCAGGACAGCCGTGGCCTCGCGGCGGGCCTGCCGGCGGGGAGCAACGCCTACCCCGGCATGACCACCCGCTACGTGGTGGTGGGCCCGAACTGGCTGCTCACCGACAGCGAGGGCTACCTGGTCGATCCCGCGCAATGGTCCGAGGACTTCGCCCGGGTCCTGGCCGCCGAGGAAGACCTGGCCCTGACCGCCGAGCACTGGGAGGTGATCCGCTTCCTGCGCGCCAGCTTCGCCCGCCACGGCACCCAGGCCACGGTGCGCGACATGATCACCCACTTCCGGCGGGTCTGGGGGCCGGAACGCGGCAGCAACCGCTACCTGCACCGCCTCTTTCCGCGCGGTGGCCCCCAGAAACAAGGCAACCGCCTGGCCGGCCTGCTGCGGACCAAGGGTGAGCATTAAAACTGGCCGTAGCGCTGATGGCCCGAGCAGATGGTGGAACGGTCCCAACGGCCGGAGAACAGGTAGGAGAAAAGCTTGTCGGCCTCTTCACCCGTGAACTCGGCGAGGGTGGAGACGCCAAACACCGGGTTTGAGAGGATGCTATAACCGACGCCCAGGGGCTTCACGACGGTAAGCTCGGCCCAGGGATCGTCGAGGGAGGGCTCCATCCGCAGCGCGGCGATGCTTCCCGGCTCCCAGGACTGGTAGTCATTGGCACTGTCATAGTTGACCAGGCACATCCTGGGAAAAGTCGTTTGTCCCTCGGCCCCCCCGCCGGCTTCATACTTGAAAAGCAGACATGAGCCCTGCTGGCGGCATCCCGGCCCCACATCCTTATAGAACTGAGCCATCAAAGGATCATTGTAGGCGCCGAGCTCCGCCTCGATCTCGAAGATCCGTCGACCCTTGCTCTCGATCAGGGCATGGGCCCACGTGTCGGTCCGCTCGACCAGGATGCGCTCACATAATTTCTTGGGCAGCCCCGAGAATTCGCGCCCGCTGCAGAGCCCCATCGGCGCTCCCGGGCCGCTGAGTTGGATGTTGAGGAAATAGATTCCCGTCGTTTCACCATAGCGGCACAGGAGCCCGAGCCCCGCCTCCATGTACCAGGGGGCGAAAGTGGGTTCACGGATATTGACGGCATAGGCGTAGACCAGGGGCTGTTCCGGTGAGACCAGTTCCAGCGGTGGCGGCAATACCCGACGCGCGATGGCGGGATCGGTCTGCCAATAGATGGTGAGACCTTCCTGGTTGTTCATGGCGGCGCGATTCATGAACCCCTGGAGCTGTTCCCGGGGGATAAAGTAGCTTCCGTTTTTCACGGTGTTTGCCCTCATGTTTTCTTTGTTTCTAGCCGATTACACGACCCACTGGCCGCTGAGGCGCTTGCGGGCCACGTTCAGCAGGTACCCATCTATCCCTTTGGCGGCATCGGGATCGAAGGCATGCTTCGCGTTGTTTAAGTCGTTATCGTCGCCAAGGACCAGCCGTTCGTTCTTTGCCACCCCCGCCAGGATCGTCCGCGCGGACTGGGCCGGCGACTGGGCACTGGGAGGGGGCGGCACTCCTTTCCAGATGGCGGTAACGGTCGTACCGGGCGTCGCCGATGTCACCCGGATGTTCTCGTCCCACAACTCGTAGCGTAGGGCGAGCGTCAGTCCGTTCAGCGCGGCCTTGGTGGCGGCGTACATCGTCTGCTGGGCCATGGGATACAGGGCGATGCCGGAAATGATGTCGATGATGTGCCCGCCACCCTGCGCGCGCATGATCGGCAGCACCGCGCGTATGCCGTACAGTGCGCCATAAAAGTTCAGTGCGAATGCCTTTTCCCAGTCCTCGTTCGTTTGCGCGTCGAAAATCCCGCCGAGGCCAGCTCCGGCATTGTTGAACAACAGATCGAGGCGCCCGCCGCCGAACTCCGCGGCCCGTTGCATCATTCCCTTGACGTCTTCTTCCCGGGTGACATCGCAGTGGAGCCCGAGGACACGTTCGGGATATGCCGTGTTCAGCCGCGCGGTCTCCCGCTGCAGATTCTCGT
>JAGVUH010000528.1 GCA_019136395.1 Gammaproteobacteria bacterium | reverse complement strand
CCCCTGGTGACCGCCCATGCATCCCGCCTTTTCCGTGCTGTTCCTCACCACCCTGATCGGTGCCGGTCAGGGGCTGTTTCTGGCCCTCTACACCGGGCAGGTCTATGCCCTGGCACAACTGCTGCCGGCCCAGGGGGCGGACTTCTATGTCGGCGGCAGCGTCCTGGCCCTAGCGCTGCTGGTGCTGGGGCTGGTGGCGTCCTTCTTTCACCTCGGGCGGCCGGAGCGCGCCTGGCGCACCGCGACCCAGTGGCGGACCTCCTGGCTGTCGCGGGAGGTGATCGTGCTGCCGGCGGCGATGGCCCTGGTGGCGCTCTATGGCCTGGCCCATGCCCTCGGGCTGACCGCGCCCTGGTTCACCCTGGCCGGGGTGCTGCCGGTGGACGCCACCCTGGTGCTGGGGCTGCTGGCGACGCTGGCGGTCTATGCCCTCTACGTGTGCACGGCGATGATCTACGCCAGCGTGCGCTTTCTGCCCGAGTGGCATAGCCCGCTGACGGTGGCCAACTTCATCCTGCTGGGCATGGCCTCGGGCTTCATGCTCGCCGCCGCCTACGCCGCCGGGCGCGGGGCGCCGCTGGTGAGCTTTTATGGCCTGTGGGCGGTGATTTTCACCCTGCTGGGGCTGGTGACGCGCGGGGCGAGCCTGTGGCGCCACAAGCGGCTCACGCCCAAGAGCAGCCTGCGCACCGCCATCGGCGTGCGCCATCAGGCCCTGGTGCAGATCGCCCAGGGGGCGACGGCGGGGAGCTTCAATACCCGGGAGTTTTTCCATGGCCGTTCGCCCCGGACCCTGCGCCGGGTGCGGGGGCTGTTTCTGCTGCTGGTGTTTCCCCTGCCGGTGGCGCTGATCGCGGTGGGTCATGGGCTGGAGTCGCCCCTGGCGCCGTGGCTGGCGTTTGGCGTGCAGTACCTGGGGCTCTTAGCGGAGCGCTGGGCGTTCTTTGCCGAGGCGAGGCATCCGCAGAATTTGTATTATCAGGGGGTGGCGTAGGGGGTGACCAAGCTTGATATCGCCTGGGACCCGGCCAAGGCGCGCATCAACCTGGAAAAAGCATGGCATCAGCTTTGCCGATGCCGCGTCGGTGCTGCTGGACCCGTTGGCCTTGACGATCTTCGATGCCGCTCATAGCCTTGAGGAGGAGCGGTGGCTTACCTTGAGGACCGCCACCAGCGGCGCCTTGCTGGCCCTCGCTCACACCTACCAGGCCACCGGGCCGGACCGCGCCACCGCGCGCTTGATAGCGGCGCGCCCCGCCACGCGCCAGCAACACCGCTATTATGAAAATCAGCCGAGATGATGGCCATGTCTGATCTGCCCGATGACGACCTGCCGGCTGAGATCGACTTTTCCCACGCGGTGCGGGGCAAATTCCACCGCCCGGGGATGACGCTGAACCTGCCCATTTACCTGGATGACGAGGTTGAGGCCCAGCTCGCCAAGCTGGCGCTGGGCAAGGGGATCGCGCTTTCCGAGTTAGTGAATGCGCTGCTGCGCCAGGACCTGGAACTGATCAAGACGGCGACCCGGCTGGTGGCCTGAGGGGTGGCGTCCGAGCGCTGGCGGTTGGGGGAGGGTGGTCGTCATGGGTAGGTGGTGAAGCTGCCCGCCGGCGCCGCGAGCGCGGGGCCGGTCTTCTCCAGGCGCTGATGATGGAGTGGGAGGGGTAGAGCCAGGTGGCGTGCGTCGTGGGCACGCGACCTGGCGACTACGGGGAGGTGGGGGTTACAACCCTTGGCGGAGAGGTCGAGGGGGGGCGTGGTCGAGCGGCGGTGGCTGGTGAGCGGAGAAGTCGACCGTCAGGGCGGTGAGCCGGATGGCGATGCTGGGGTGCTCGACTTCGTTGGTGGCGGGTGGACATTGATGGTGGCGCGGGGCTGGCCGACTTCGTTGGTCACCACGAAGTTAATGTCCATCAGGGTCCCTGACGCCTTGGGACTCCTACCTCCTTAAGAGGCCAAGGGTCCATCCGAAGCGCCGCCCACCTGCTGGGAAAGGTGTATGAGCAGCGGGCGCGAGCGGGTTGAGGGGATTCTGTAGTAACAAAACATCCTCGCTAAGAGGAACAATCGTTACTACACTAAGTGCATGAGGATCGACTTCGACCCCGGCAAAGACGCTAAAAACCGCGCCAGGCACGGGGTCTCGCTGGCGTTAGCCGCCGAGATGGAGTGGGAAACCGCACTGATCTGGAGCGACCGGCGCGTTGATTACGGCGAGGATCG
>JAGVUH010000492.1 GCA_019136395.1 Gammaproteobacteria bacterium | reverse complement strand
GACCCGCGCCTGCGGGAGCACGCCCAGCCTGTCACGGTCTTTGACGAGGAACTGGCCCGGCTCGTCGCCAACCTGAGCGAGACCCTGCGGGTCTCCGGGGGCATCGGCCTGGCCGCCCCGCAGACCGGCGACCGCCGGCGGGTCCTGGTCATCGATCTCTCCGGCGGCGAGTCCCCCCCCGAGGTCTACATCAACCCGGAACTCCAGCCGGGGACCACGCGGTGCCTGGTGGAGGAGAGTTGCCTCTCCGTCCCTGGGGTGGTGGGCAACGTCGTGCGGGCGATCAGCGTCCGGGTCCGCGCCCAGGACCCCCAGGGCAATACCTTCGAACGGGAACTGGAGGGCATGCCCGCCGTCTGTCTGCAGCATGAGGTGGATCATCTGCAGGGCACGCTCTTCATCGACCGCTTGCCTCTCCTGCATCGCCTGCGTCTGCGGTTGCGTCGTGGCCAGTTAGCCAAGTCACCGGCCACCGTCGCCTGACCTTACATGCCAACTGGCATGGGGCGGCAGGCCATGCCACTGAAAATCAAGGAACTTTCCTGGAGCTTTCACGCCAACCACGCTGATGGGGTTATCATGATCGGCTTTTCCGGTTAGCGATCGAACCCACTATGCTGTACGCGAGTGTTGCCCTTGTCCTGGGTCTGGTGCTCCTGGTCTGGAGCGCGGACCGTTTTGTCGATGGCGCCGCCGCCACGGCGCGACACTTCGGGATGCCGGCCCGCCTGGTCGGGATGGTCATCGTCGGTTTTGGCACCTCCGCCCCGGAGTTGGTCGTCTCCGCCCTGGCCGCCTGGGAGGGTAGTCCCGGTATCGCCCTGGGCAACGCCTATGGCTCCAATATCGCCAATATCGCCCTGATCCTGGGGGTCACGGCGGTCATCAGTCCCATCGCCGTCCACTCCCAGGTCCTGCGTCGGGAGTTACCCATCCTGGCCGCCGTCACCGCCCTGGCCGCCTGGCAAATCTGGTATGGCTCGATCACGCGCCTGGATGCCTGGACCCTGCTCGCCGTCTTTTGCGGGGTCATGGGGTGGATGACCTGGCAAGGCCTGCGCAAAACGGCGGATGCCCTGGACCAGGAGGTAGAGGCGGAACTGGCCGCCGAACACCTGAGCCCCCGTCAGGCTCTGTTCTGGACCTTCGCCGGCCTGGTGCTGCTGATCCTCAGTTCCCGGTTGCTGGTCTGGGGCGCGGTGGAGATCGCCCATGGCCTGGGGATCAGCGACCTGATCATTGGCCTGACCATCATCGCCGTCGGCACCTCCCTGCCAGAACTCGCCTCGTCCATCGTGGCGGCGCGCAAGAATGAGCACGACCTGGCCCTGGGAAACATCATTGGTTCCAACCTGTTCAACACCCTCGCCGTCGTCGGCATCGCCGGGGTCATCAGCCCCCTGGCCGTGGGCCCCGAGGTCTTCTACCGCGACATCCTGACCATGTCCGCCCTGACCCTGTCGCTGTTCGTCATGGGGCGCGGCTTTTTCGGCCG
The DNA here is from genome assembly GCA_019136395.1 of Gammaproteobacteria bacterium. The sequence continues at coordinate 733 of JAGVUH010000492.1, read as the reverse complement.
CCCGGGGCGCATTAGCCAGATCGATGGCGTTCTGCTGCTCCTGGCTTATGGCGCCTACACCTCCTACCTGATGATGGAGGTCTTTGGCGGTTGAGCTGAAGAGCCGGAGGGCTTTGGTAGCTGAGCCTCAAAACTAAAGCTCCTTAGCGGCTGGAGCCGCGGAGTTGAAGACCTTCGGCGGCTGAGCCTCAATGCTGAAGGTCTTTGGCGGCTGAAGCGGCGGAGTTGGATGCCTTAGGCGGCTGAACCGCGGATGTCGCCGCGGTCATCAGCCAGTCCAGGGCCTCCCGCCACCAGGCCGCCCCGGCCCCGGCGGGCCAGCTATTGTGATCGGCGGTGGGAAAGTACCACTGTCGCTTGGGCTCCGGCAGGGCCGCGAACAGCCGCTGCCCCTGGTCGGGGGGGATAATCTGGTCCTGGCCAGCAATCAGCACCCCGATGGGGCCGCCATAGCCCTGGAGGGCCGCCCGCGAATCGTAGGCATCGCGCACCAGCCAGCGCGCGGGCAGATACCAGTAATGCGACTGGGCCAGCTCGGGAAGATTGTCCCACGGGGTGATGAGAAAGATCCCCGCCGCGGGACCCGCCGGATCGCTGCCCACCTGGGCAGCCACGGCGGCCCCCATTGATTCGCCCCAGACCCAGACCGGATCACCAAAGGTCGCCCGGACCTGACGCAGGGTCTCGCGCCCATCCGCCACCAGACTGGCCTCACTGGGCTGCCCCGGACGTC
>JAGVUH010000053.1 GCA_019136395.1 Gammaproteobacteria bacterium | reverse complement strand
TTAAACGATCATTTAGAAAAATGGAATCCAAAATAATTAACGGATTGGACTTTTGAGCCCAATCGGAATCAATCTCCTCTGGTGCGGCCAAAGGTGTTTAATCCAGCCACAGATAAAACACGGGTCGCAAAACAAAAGTGGCACGATCAACGCAAAGCTCAGATTGAAAAAGAATATGAACTGAAAATCGACACCATCAGCAATGAGCCTTCAGGTTCAGGTGCCCAAGCAGCGGGGAGTGCACTAAGCAAAAACGAAAGAATCCAGCAACTGGTACAAGATAAGGAAAGCAAGCTGCGTCAGGTGAGTGTCCTCTTCCGGCAAAGCCTGATCAAAAGCGGTCGACTCACCCAAGATGAGTACAATGCCTTGAACACTCCTGAATGGCAGGAAACACTCAATAAATATCATGATGATATAAAACAAGGCCGCATCGGCGGGGATACACAAATTACCCCATAACCGGTTTTGCAGTTGAGTACTTGTACTCTAAGGAAAATCTTTGGGCGTCCTTCATTCTCTTCGGCATCTGGCTTGTTTTCCCATGTTGAGGATGATTTAAACGGCGAAGGGTAGTTAGCAGAAACAAAGAGGGCTTCATTTTAGGGTCCGCGATGGACGATGCCATTGGAGTGGAAGGAAAGGGTATGAGAGGGGATTTCCCTGAGGTCACCAGCTACCTGATGAAGGGAAAAAAAGTATCTTGGTTTCCCTCCAGACGTTGCATTCTAGGGGAGTGTGATGGGGAAGAGGGGCCAACGGCGAAATCCTACCTTGGTCAGGGAGATACTTCCCGACACATGGGTACTAGGCCGGACTTAGGGATAAAGTCGGGACATGTACTCCAAAATTGATCAGTGTCTTACATGAACTGTCCCCATACCCCAATGAAGGAAACAGGGATCTTGGTTGCCTGTTAGATGCCGCAATCTGACGGTACAGTTATGGGGACAAAGGGGCCAACAGCGAAGTCCATCCATATAGTCCAAGGTTCGTATTTCCCGGGTACTCGGAGACAAAGCCGAAGACAAGGACAAGGTCGGGACATATATTCCGCTGTTAGATCATGGTGTTGAGGCATCTGTCCCCGCTGTCCCTAGTGTCCCGCCATGGTTGAACATGATCGGTGAAGTGGTCAGCAACCCCAAAAACCTCATCACACACTTGGCATGAAGGCCGATACCAGCCACCCCTTTCGTGGGGTGTTATTGCCTGGCGATCATCCCACCCCAAACCAACTTCAACCTGGTGAATCGCGGGGATGACTGAAACGGGGACTGACCCACTACCGCCACCAGCAACCCAGTGACATCGGTAGGGACAAGTTCTCGGTCCGTCCTTGGTCAGATGAGACAACCTGGAAGATAGGGTTGAGCCTGAGCCAGACCATAAGTCTGCTTTATGGACCTCATAGAAAATTTTTGTGCAATTGTCGGATTTCGTCGGATCTTGTCGGAATTTATGTCTTAAATTTCAGTGAGGAAGGTGGTACTAAGTGACTTAGGGAAAAAATTGATTACGAACCATCTCTGGGTGATTAGCCCGTGCGCCATGATCCTAGCTATGGGCACCTTCCTGACTATGGGGGTGCTTGTACCGTCTACGAAGATGCACCAACCGATACACTCCTTGCTCACCTACCGGCAGCAGAGCGGCGTATCTTGGTGGTTGCTCCCCGGCCTGCCGAGTTAGTCTTCCTGGAGGAAGTCCTCAAGGGTATGGGTGAAATCCATGCCGTATCCACGGTCACCCAGGCACTGGACCTCATCACGCAACAAACCTTTGCTCTGACCATTCTCATTCCAGGGCCTTTGCCTCAGGATGATTTCACCGCTTGTCGCGCCTTGCGGCAATCCTTCGCCGATCTGGACCTACCCATCCTGTTCGTGACGATGTTCGATCATCCGCAACTCGAAATCCAGGCATTCACGGCGGGATGCAATGACTTTATCGCCTTGCCCGTCCATCCGACCGTACTGCGTGCGCGTATCGCTCAATCTATCCAGATTCATGCGCAGAGCCGTGCCCGTCGCCACGTGGAAGAGCAACTCCGCCTAAGTGAAGAACGGCATCGGCTGATTGCGGAGAACGCGGATGATGTGATCTGGACCATGGGGCTCGATGGGCGGTTCACCTACATCAGTCCGTCCGTGGTCAAGCTGCGGGGTTTCTCGGTGGCGGAGGTTATGACTCAATCCTGGTCCGACATCTTCCCGCCAAAGTCACTGGGCCTGGTTCAAGAGCATTTCCAGGACTTCTTGGGGCGGTTGCAGCGGGGGGAGCCCCTACAGCCGGTCCAGCTTGAGCTGATGCAGATTTGTCATGACGGCACCCTGGTATGGACCGAGATCATGGCTTCGCCGCTGATCAGCCTTGACGGCCAGTTCAAGGAAATCCTGGGCGTGACGCGAAATATTGATGCCAGGAAGCGGGCCGAGTTGGCCCTGCGCCAGGCTCGCGACCGCGCCGAGCAGATCAACCGGGCACTTCAAGCCGCCAATGCCGAACTCCGGCGCCTGGCAACTACGGACGATCTCACCGGCCTATGGAATCGTCGCCACTTCCAGCAAGTGGTCGCGACAGAGATCGGGCGTGTGGCACGGTATAACGAGCCCTTGTCGTTGCTCATGTTCGATATCGACCACTTCAAAATGATCAACGACACCCATGGCCATCTGGTGGGCGACGAGGTTCTGATCGCCTTGAGCCACCGAGTCCGCGATAACTTGCGCGAAGTTGATGTCCTGGCCCGCTGGGGAGGGGAGGAATTCGTCGTCATGCTGCCTCATTGCGGGGCAACCCAGGCACGGCAACTCGCGGAAAAGCTGCGTACCTTGATCGCTGCGGACCCCTTTCCCGGGGTGGGTCAGATCACGTCGAGCTTTGGCGTAACACAATATCGCCCTCCGGAAACCGCCGATGCCTGGTTGACCCGCGTTGACGGTGTTCTATACCAGGCAAAGATGGCTGGACGTAACCGGGTTGAATGTGGCCAGTGAAATCCATCTCTATAGGTGCAGTGGAGTTGCCCGTGGCGGTGGGCTAGGCGGGTTGCTTACCCGCCTGTCCAGGGGGCTCCATCCGCGATCCGGTCCTGGGCGAGCCAGTCCTGGGCATGCCAGCCCCGCGCGACCCGGCCCTTGCCGCCTCTCCCTCTGGCGGCTAGCATCAGCCCGCATGAACGCCGTCTTCCGCCCGGCGATACAGGCGCTGCCATGAGCAACTCACCCCCGCCGCCGACCAACGACCGGCCACCTCCCCGCCCTCAGCCTAACAATCCCCTCCATGGGCTCACGCTGGAGGCAATCTTGACGGCCCTGGTCGCCCATTATGGTTGGGAGGAACTGGCGGCGCGCCTCCGACTGCGGTGCTTCGCCCACGAACCAAGCCTGTCGTCGAGCCTGAAATTCCTGCGCAAGACGCCCTGGGCGCGGGCCAAGGTGGAAGGGCTCTACCTGTTCATGCGGCGCGAGCAGCGTCGGGGCCGGAATGGTCCAGAAGCCAGAATGGCCCAGAATCCGAATGGCCCAAAAGCCAGAATGGCACATGGATAAAGAAAGAACTCCCGCGACGTGAACCATCAATCCCTCTCGTCCTTCATCTGGTCCGTGGCTGACCTCCTGCGCGGCGACTACAAGCAATCCGAATACGGCCGGGTGATCCTGCCCTTCACCGTGCTGCGGCGCCTGGACTGCGTGCTGGCGGACACCAAGGAGTCAGCGCTGACCGAGTTTGCCCTGCGCACCCAAGCCAAGCTCAATCCCGGGCCCTTCCTGCTGCGGGTGACCGGGCGCGGCTTCTACAACGTCTCCCGGCTGGACATGAAGCGGCTGATGGGCGATCAGGACCACATCGCCGCCAACCTGGAAGGCTACGTCGAGGGCTTTTCGCCGGAGGGGCGTGACATCTTCGAGCGCTTCGACTTCTTCACCCAGGTGGACCGGCTCCAGCGCGCCGGGCTCCTTTATCAGGTCACCGAGCGCTTCGCCACCATCGACCTGCACCCCGACGCCGTCGACAACCACCAGATGGGCCTGGTCTTCGAGGAGCTGATCCGCCGCTTCGCGGAAATCTCCAACGAGACCGCCGGTGAGCACTTCACCCCGCGTGACGCCATCCGGCTGATGGTCAACCTGCTGTTCATCGAGGACGACGAAATCCTCAGTCGCCCGGGCGTGGTCCGCAGCCTATACGACCCCACGGCCGGCACGGGCGGCATGATCTCCACCGGCGAGGAATATCTGGCCGAGCTCAACCCCGACGCCAGCCTGACCCTCTTTGGCCAGGAGCTCAACCCCGAGTCCTACGCCATCTGCAAGGCGGACATGCTGATCAAGGGGCAGAACATCAGCAACATCGTCTTCGGCAACACCCTCTCCGCCGATGGCCTGGTGGGCAAGCGCTTCGACTACATGCTCTCCAATCCCCCCTTCGGTGTGGAGTGGAAGAAGATCGAAGCCGCAATCCGCAAGGAGCACCAGGAAAAGGGCCATGCCGGGCGCTTCGGGCCAGGGCTGCCCCGGGTCTCGGACGGCTCGCTGCTGTTCCTGCTGCACCTGCTCTCCAAGATGCGCCCGGCCAGGGACGGCGGCAGCCGCATCGGCATCGTCCTCAACGGCTCCCCGCTCTTCACCGGCGGCGCCGGTTCCGGCGAGAGCGAGATCCGCCGCCATGTGCTGGAGAACGACCTGCTGGAGGCCATCGTCGCCCTGCCCACGGACATGTTCTACAACACCGGCATCGCGACCTATGTCTGGATTCTGAGCAACCGCAAGCCCGCGCACCGCCAGGGCCGGATCCAGCTCATCGACGCCAGCCACTTCTGGCAGAAGATGCGCAAAAGCCTCGGCAGCAAGCGCAAGGAGATGAGCGAGGAGCACATCGCCCTCGTCACCCGCCTCTTCGGCGACTGCACCGAGGCCCACCTGGCCCTGGTGCTGGACGGCGCCGGCAAGGAGGTCGAGCGCCGCGTGCTAATGCCGGGTGATCCCCCACCGCCTGCTCCCGAGGAGGGGGCCGGCCGCGCCAAGGTCCGGGTGCTGCCCATCTCACGGATCTTTCGCACCCAGGACTTCGGCTACCGCACCATCACCGTCGAGCGCCCCCTGCGTTACGAGGCCGGCGGGCCCCTGCTCGGCCAGAAGGGCAAGCAGAAAGGCCAGCCCCAGCCCGACCCCAAGCTCCGCGACACCGAGAACGTGCCCCTGAGCGAGGACGTCGACGCCTACTTCGCCCGCGAGGTCCTGCCCCACGCCCCGGACGCCTGGATCGACGACACCAAGACCAAGATCGGCTACGAGATCCCCTTCAACCGTCACTTCTACGTCTTCGAGCCGCCCCGGCCCCTTGCGGCCATCGACGCCGAGCTAGCCCGGGTCACCGAACGGATCAAGGCGCGGATCGCGGAACTGTCGGCGTGAGGGTCGCGCAATGGGTTGTCCAGCCCATCGGCCCCGCCGCCCTGTTACAGCACCTGGAGACGTTGACTTGAGCACCCTCTCCATCGACATCCCGGACAGCCTCACCGACCAGCTTAGGCAGGTCGCCGCGGACCAGGGCATCACCCTGGATCAGTTTCTCTCCGCGGCAGCGGCCGAGAAACTGAGCGCCCTCAAGACCACCGAGCACTTACGCCAGCGCGCCGCCCGCGCTGACCGGGCAGCCTTTCAGCGGTTTCTCGCCTCCTCCCCTGACGCCCCACCGCTGCCCGGCGACGAGCCATGACACCATGACCGGAGACCAGCGATGCAGGTGACCGACAAGCTGAGAAGCCAAGTCGCCAAGGCCGTAAAGGTGTCGATGCAGATTGAGGGCTACCCGGCGACGCGATCCAATCAGACCAAGGGGGAAGCTAAAAAGATCATGGAGCGCCAGCGAGTCCAAGTATCACTTCCGGACAAGCCGCTGTGTCAGCTCCTTCTGGCTGGGTTGAACAGGGAGGACGGAGCGTGAGTTTTCCACGCTATCCCGCTTACAAGGACTCCGGGGTGGAGTGGCTGGGGGAGGTGCCGGAGGGATGGAATGTATTTGCCCTCAAACGGGACATCGAACTGCTGACGAGCGGGTCAAGGGGGTGGGCGGAGCACTACGCCGATGACGGAGCGCTTTTCCTAGTAAGTTGCTGAAACAGATTCAACGAACCGCTGGATAGGTGTCCACCATTCTGACTTCGAGGGGGGCATCCGCCGCCAAATGGAGATGGCGCTCCGCGAAGGGGATCTCGATATGGGCGTCGGTCAGGGCCGCGAGGATGGCGTAACGCAGGTCACTCGCCACCCGCCGTTCGTCGACGCCGGGCACCATGCGTAGCCAGAAGCGCAGGGTGAAGATCAGGGCGCTGTCGGCGAACTCCTCGAACAGCACCAGGGGTGCCGGCTGGTCGAGGATCGCGGGATGGGCCCGGGCCTGGGCAATCAGGATCTCGGTGACCTGATTGACGTCGGACCCATAGGCCACCCCGATGGGGATCTCCCAGCGGACCTCGTGGTTGCTGTAGGTCCAGTTGATGAGCTTTTCCTCCACCAGCATGCTGTTGGGGATCAGCATTTCCATGCCCTTGGAGGTGGAGATGGTCGAGACGCGGATGCCGATGGTGCTGATGCGCCCGCGGATGGTCCCGACCTCCACCAGGTCACCGACCCGTACCGGGCGCTCGGCGAGCAGCATGATGCCGCTGATCAGGTTCTTGAGCAGGGTCTGGGCGCCAAAACCGGCGGCGATGGCCAGGGCGCCCCCCATGAAGGCGAAGACCTTCATGGGGATGTCGACCAGATGGACGCTGAGCAGGACCAGGGTGGCGACGGCGATCAGGCGCAGCCAACGCTGGGCCAGGGAGGCGCTGGCCGCCGACAGACCCAGGCGCTTGACCAGCACGGCGAAGACCAGGCGGATGGTCCCGGAGATCAGCAGATAGCCGACGATTAGAATGAGCACGGCGCCGATGCTCTTGCCCACCGTCACGCTGCGGGTCGACTGGACCTCCCGGCCCTCGATCCGCACGGTCTCCTCGACCGGCAGCAATTCGTAATTCCAGATCGCCGCGACCCAGAGCTTGGCCTCGACCCAAAGGTTGCGCAGCCAGAGGAGGGCCGTGCCGGAGCGGTAAACCTGATCGATCTCGCCGCTTACCAGGCGCAGGGTGACCGTCAGTTGCTTGAGGTCCTCGAGTCCCTCCCGCGCGTCCCCGGCCAGGCTGATGGCGGCGGTGTAGAGGGCGGTCAGCCGCTCCCGTTCCGCCGCCGGGGGGTCGAGGGCCAGTTGCTTGCGGGCTTCGTGGGCCTTCTGGCCGTTTTCGTCGATCACCTGATGGAGGTAGCGATTGCCCTCCTCGATCCCCCGCTGGGCTTCCTCGATCTGGGTGGCCAGCTTGAGCATCTCGGTGTGATCGGGCTTATCCGTGCCGTAGAGACTGGCCCGTAACTCCCACAAATATTTATGGATATCGAGGAAGCCGGTCTGATTGCGCAGTAGCTCGCGCCGAAATTGCCAGCGCTCCACCTCGGCTTGGGCCATCTCCAGACGGCGCCGATCTTCCGCCTGGGCGTCGCCGCCCGCGTCCGCGGTCGCGGGGGTATTCCCCCGGTTGGCCCGCAGCCTTTCCACCTCCGCCTGGGCCGCGTCGAGTTCCGCGCTGGTCTGGGTCTCCGCCACCTGGAGTTGGGCGATCTGTTGGTCGATCTCGCCGGTGATGCGGGCCAGGTCCGCATCACTGAGGACGAAGCGGCCAGCGAAGTGGTTTAGCCGCCGTTGCAGCCCCTCGATCTCCAGATCCTTGAGTTCGATTTGCCGCTGAAGGGCCTCCTCCCCCAGGTCGAAAAAATAGAGCCGTTCATCCTGGAGTTCGGCCTCGACCCGGGCCAGCGTCAAAGGCAGATTGGGAGCCGGGGGCAGGTCCGAATGGGAGGTGGCGTTTTGGGGCTTGGCCAGTTGCTTTTCCCGCGCCAGCCGGTAGTTGGCTTGGGCCTCCTCACGTTGCTCGCGGGCCTCGCGGCTGTGCTCGCGGGCTTCGGCCAGGCGTTGGACCACCTGGGTTCTGGCCTCCTGGGCGCGAAAGAGGGCGATGTGGATCTCGTCACCCTCGATCAGGGGCCAGGGCGGGTTGCCGGGAGGTGGCTGCCAGGCGGCAAGGGCCTGCCGGCTTGCCACCAGATCGCGTTCCCGTGTCTGGAGTTCGGCCAGGGTGTCCAGCTCCTGTTTATAAAGCGCCACCAGGGCCTGCCGCAGCCGGTGCAGTTTGGACTCGGGGCTGCCCTGGGAACGGGCGCTCTCGCCGTCCCCTTGTGGTTGGGAGCGGGCCGCCGCCAGTTCCTCCTTGACGGATGCCAGGCGCTTTTCGATCGCCAGACGCTGCGCCTCCCAGGCCGACGGGCTAGCGGCGGCTTGCTCCGCCCGGGCGGGGGCGATCAGGCCGGCGCCGGGCGGGAACACCCCCGCCGTCAGGAGCAGGAGCAGGAGAAGCAGCAGTCTCAACCCAGCCCGGGGGAAGTTGCGCGACTGAGCTAGGGGAATGAGGTCCGAGGGATCCCTTGGGAGCGGGTGAGCCCTGGCCCGGAGCGCAAGGCCTTGGCTCGCCGAGATAAGCGACAAATAGAATATGCTAGACACGAGGGTGATGGCGGTATCCAGAAGCGGTCTTAATGGGAGGTGGAAGAACCAGAGCGACCGGGGATACACGCGAAGGGAACCAGCGGAATCAGGGCGGTCAGGCCTCCGCCCCAAAGCGGGTCAGCCATTGTTCCAGGTCCGCCGCCGGCAGGGGGCGGGCGTAGAGATACCCCTGGCCTTGGTCGCAGCCCAGGGCGCGCAGTCGGTCCGCCAGGGCGACGTCCTCGATGCCCTCGGCGACGGTCGTCAGCTTGAGACTGCGGGCGATCTGGATCATCGCCTGGACGATGGCCTGGTCCTCCTCGCTGTGCAGCAGATGGCTGACAAAGGAACGGTCGATCTTGAGTTTATCCACCTTGAAGCGCTTCAGATAAGCCAGGCTGGAGTAACCGGTCCCGAAGTCGTCGATGGACAGGCCCACTCCCTGGGCCTTGAGGCGCTCCACCGCGCCCAGGACCCGCTCCTGGTCCTCGAAGAGCATGGTCTCGGTCAGCTCCAATTCCAGGCCCGCCGGTTCCAGCCCGGTCTCCCTCAGGGTCTGGAGCACCAGCTCGGTGAGTCGCGGGTCGTGGAATTGCACCGCCGACAGATTCACCGCCATGACGTGGATGGGCAGCCCCGCCCGGCGCCAGGCGGCGGCCTGACGGCAGGCCTCCCGCAGCACCCAGGCGCCAAGGGACAGGATCAGGCCGCTCTCCTCGGCAATGGCGATGAAGTCGCCGGGCATGACCAGGCCCCGCTCCGGGTGGCGCCAGCGCACCAGGGCCTCGGCGCCGACGACCCGATCGGGCTCCCCCGCCTGGCCCAGGAGGATCTGGGGCTGGTAGTGGAGGACGAATTCCTGGCGGTCGAGGGCGCGTTGTAGCTCCTCCCGGGTGCGGACGTAATGGACCACGTCCTGGTTCATGCGCTCGTCGAAGAAGCGGTAGGTGTTGCGCCCGCCCTTCTTGGCCTCGTAGAGGGCGGTGTCGGCGTTGCGCATCAGGGTCTCGGCATCGGTGCCATCCGTGGGGAACATCGCCACGCCGATGGAGAAGGAGGTGCTCAGTTGCCGGCCGTCGAGGTCGAAGGGGCGACTCAGGTCGCGCAGAATGGCCTCGCACTTGGTGGAGACCCCATGATTGTCCAGCACCTCGAACAGGACGATGAGGAACTCGTCGCCGGAGAGCCGGCATAGGCTGTCCTCCTGGCGCACGGCCTGACGCAACCGGTCCGCCACCGCCTGCAACAGCCGGTCACCGGCGCTGTGGCCATAGCTGTCGTTGACCAGCTTGAACCGGTCCAGGTCCATCAGCAGCAGGGCCATCTGGGTGCCGTGGCGCTGACCGTGGGCAATGGCCTGACCGATGCGGTCCTGGCCCAACAGGCGATTGGGGAGGTTGGTCAAGGGATCGTGGTAGGCGAGGAACTCGATCCGCTCCTGGGCCGCCTTGGTGGCGGTGATATCGGTGAAGCTGGCGACGTACTGGGTGGTCTCCCCGACGCTGTTGCGCACCGCGGAGATGGTCAGCCATTCGGGGAAGATCTCGCCGGATTTGCGGCGGTTCCAGATCTCCCCCTGCCACTGGCCCTCGGTCAGGAGGCGGCGCCAGAATTCCTGATAAAACTCAGGTGATTGCCGGCCGGATTGCAGCCGCCGCAGGGTCTGGCCCCTGATCTCCTCCGCGTCGTAGCCCGTCACCCGGGTGAAGGCGGGGTTGGTCGACAGCACCTGGCCGGTGGCGTCGGTGACGGCGATGGCCTCGCCGCTGTTGACGAAGACCTTTTCCGCCAGCAGGAGCTGGTCGTTCTTGCGCTGGATGATGGCGGCGCGGCCGGTCATGCCCAGCATCAGCACCTGCAGGAGGGTGGCGAACAGCAGCCCCACCACCCCCACCGCCCAGGCCAACCAGGGCCGGTGGGCCTGGCGGTAGTCATCGTTGGCGCTCACCGACAGGAGCCAGTCGCGATCGCCCATGCGCAGGTGGGTGCTCCAGTGCACCGGGGTCGCCGGGGCGGGGGAGGGGCCGGCAACCCGCTCCCCGAGGCGGTAGAGCAGGGCCTTCTCCGGCTCGGCCTCGACATCGATGAGGTGGAAGCTCAGCCCCGGCGGGACCCGGCCGCGGGTGGCGATGTCGATCATCTCGTCGACCTTGATCACGCCGACGGCGAAGCCCTGGTGGCGGATGGGTGCCGCGTCCCCCTCCATGAGGAGGCGTTGATTGCTGGCTTCAGCTTCGGCCTTGGCCTCGTTCAGGATCCCGGTTCCGGTCTGGACCCCGGCCGGGCCTCCCGTCTGAACCCCAGCCTGGTCGCTACGTTGGCCCTGGGTCTGACTCCCGGCCTGGATCCCCGCTGGGGTATGGGCCTCGATGGGCAAGAGTTGCAGCAGGCCGACCCGCTGCTGACTCTCCTGCACCAGCAGGATGGGGGCGGTCACCCACCGCCATGGCGTTGGTCGCCCGGGCGCGCTCGATGGCCCGGCGCCGGATGGGCTCGGAGTTGATGTCATAACCCACCGCCGGCTTGTTGCCCGCCAGGGGCACGATATAGCGAACGGTGACGTACTCAGGCCGGGACGACGCCCTGATCAGGCGCCGCTCGGCGTCGCGCTCGGTGATCTGGAAGGGTCCCAGGGGGGAGAGGGCGCTGATCCGCGCCTCGAAGGCCGGGCGCTCGACGTCGGTGACCAGGTCGTTGTAACTCAGGGCGAAGACATCCGGGTTGTCCTCCAGGGTGCGGCGGGTGAAGCGCTCGAACTGGGCGAAGCTGAAGTCCGGGGTGGCCTCGACGAAGTGACGAAGGGAGGCGAGGATCTCGCGGTGGGTGATGAGGCGATCGGCGATCCCCTGGGCGATGAAGTCACCGTCGTCCCCCAGGGCGTTGGCCTGGGTTTGGGCCTCCCAGCGCGCGGTCCCCCAGAAGGCCAGGATCGCCAGGGCCAGGGTCAGGATCACGGGCAGGACGGTGCGCCGGAGCCGTTCGCCCCACAGGCGGTCACGGCGGTTGAGGACGCAGAGGGCCAGGGGGGCGAAGACCAGCATGCCCAGGACGTCCCCGACGTACCAGTTCCACCAGGTATAGGAGGCGCCGGCGGGGGCGATGACGCCCGCCAGGGCCAGGGTGCTGACGCCAAGGCTGGGCGAAACCAGGCCGGCGATCACCCCACCCAGGAGCAGGAAACGGAAGGCATCCTGCTCCAGCTCCAGGGCGCGCCAGGCGTTACCCTGCCAGCGCCGGACCAGCCAGACCCCGGCCCCGGCTTGCAGGCTGGCGCCAACCCCGATCGCCAGGGCGACGACCAGGGTGGCGGGGCTTAGGGTCCCGTTGAGCCAGGCATGGCCCAGGTTGAGCAGACTGGAACCGAGCCAGACACCGGGCAAGACCCGGGGGCCGAACTGGAGCCCGGCCGCCAGGGCCAGACCCGCCGCGGGAAAGACCGGACTGGCGTAACCGGGCGGGATGGCCAGGAGCAGGCCGGCGACGCCCAGCAGCAGATAGGCCAGGGCGAGGAGGAGGATCAGACCCATCGGGAAACCAATCGGGGTCTCAGCGGCGCGAAAACTTCTGGCGGCATGTCGCGAGCGGATCGGTTTATCCGTGTCAACGGGCGGGTACTGGGAAAAGCATAGCAGGATCGGGGGGCGTGCACATGATCACGATCGGGGCGCGCGATCATGTTCACGATCGCCTCACTATTGCCTCAGGATCGCCTCGGCCGCTTCCGTCGCTTGCCAGGGGGCACGATCCTATGGCCCTCACCCGCACCGGCCGTTAACGCGCGCGGCTGGTCCCGCCACAGGTCGGAAGAGCCGCCCCTCGGCGCGCAGGAAATGGACGAAGAACTCGAACAACACCAGGCGGGTGGTCTGGACGAAGACCACCAGGCCCTCCAGCACTATGGCGAAGAGGTTGCCCAGGATGACCACCAGCCACCAGGCCAAGGGGTTCTCCATCCCCGCGGCCAGGGTCATGACGGTATGGGATAGGGCCGCGTGAGCCAGGGCGAAGGCCCCAACCCGGGCGAAGGACAGGGTATTGAGCAACAGTTCGAAAAGGCTGTAGAGCAGCCGCCCCAGGGCGCCCATCAGGGCGGCCAGCCCTTGGTGTCGGCACTGCCAGAGGGTGCCGATGGTAAAGTGGACCAGGGCCAGGGCGGCGATCCCCAGGGCCGGCGGCCAGGCCAGGGCGGTCAGGAGCGCAACGTAGAGCACCAGGACGGCCAGGTCCATCGCCAGCCAGGGAGCGAGTTCGTCGTTCCACTTCGCCTCGAAGCCGGCGAAGACCAGGCCCAGGATCAGGAGGCCAACGCCGAAGGCCAGGGGAACCGCCATGACGATGATCGGCTCCGCCAGGGGTTTGAGCCAGAGGGCCGGGATCAGGTCGTCGAAGCCGAAGGCATCGCCGAAGACCAGGCCGAAGGCCATGGCCGAGAGACCACAGGGCAGCAGGAAGCGGATCTCGGGCCAGCGCTTGCCCAGGATCAGGACGAACAGGACCAGCAGCAGCCCAT
>JAGVUH010000128.1 GCA_019136395.1 Gammaproteobacteria bacterium | reverse complement strand
GCTCATGGTCCCCCGTGGCGACCGCTCCGGCGCCGTCATCGAGCCCTACCTCACCGATCAGTGGTACGTGCGCATCCAGCCCCTGGCCCAGCCGGCCATCGAGGCCGTGGAGGAGGGGCGCATCCGCTTCGTCCCCGCCAACTGGAAGAACACCTATTACGAATGGATGCGCAACATCCAGGACTGGTGCATCAGCCGCCAGATCTGCCCTGCAACAGGACCCGGATGTCCTCGACACCTGGTTCAGCTCCGCCCTCTGGCCCTTCTCCACCCTGGGCTGGCCGGAAGAGACCGCGCGCCTGAAGACCTTCTACCCCACCTCGGTCCTGGTCACCGGCTTCGACATCATCTTCTTCTGGGTGGCGCGCATGATCATGATGGGCCTCAAGTTCATGGGCGACGTGCCCTTCCGCGAGGTCTACATCCACGGCCTGGTGCGCGACGCCCACGGCGACAAGATGTCCAAGTCCAAGGGCAACGTCCTCGACCCCATCGATCTCATCGACGGCATCGAGCTGGAGCCCCTGGTGGCCAAGCGCACCAGCGGCATGATGCAGCCGCGCCTGGCGGAGAAGATCGCCAAGGCCACCCGCGCCGACTTTCCCCAGGGCATCCCCAGCTTCGGCACCGACGCCCTGCGCTTCACCTTCGCCGCCCTGGCCAGCACCGGCCGCGACATCAAGTTCGACCTGAGCCGCACTGAGGGCTACCGCAACTTCTGCAACAAGCTGTGGAACGCCTCGCGCTACGTCCTCATGAACACCGAGGGGCAGGACTGCGGGCTGTCCAGCCCGAAGCGTGGCCTGTCGAGTCCCATCGAACTGTCCGCCGCCGACCGCTGGATCCAGGACCGCTTGCAGACCGCCATCACCAGCGTCGACGAGGCCATCCGTGGCTACCGCTTCGACCAGGCCCAGCCCCGCCAGTACCGAGGCCGCCAAGCGCGGCACCCGCCGCACCCTGGTCCAGACCCTGGAGACCCTGCTGCGCCTGGCCCACCCCATCATGCCCTTCATCACCGAGGAGATCTGGCAAAAGGTCGCGCCTTTGGCGGGTACCCTGCCGGCGGTCGAGGCGGATTCTGATCTCCGCGGCGCGGGAGCCCCTGGCACCCCCGGCGACGTGGCCGACGCCACTGTATCTAGTGCCTTGGGTGAGGCCAGCGCCCATACGCATCAGGGGGGAGAATCCTTCGCCGCGCCTTCGGGACGCGCGGCCATCAACGGGGCCACCATCATGCTCGCCCCCTACCCCGTCGCCGACCCCAGCCTGGCGGACCCCGCCGCCGTGGCGGAGATGGACTGGGTCATGCAGTTCATCCTCGGCGTGCGCCGCATCAAGGGCGAGATGAACATCCCGCCGGGCAAGCCCCTGCCGGTGCTCATCGAACACGCCAGTCCCCAGGACCTGGCCTGGCTGGAGGCCAGCCGGCCCTATCTGGACTTCCTGGCCCGCACCGCCTCCATCACCGTCCTCGGCGCCGGCGACAACGCCCCCGAATCCGCCATCTCCCTGGTCGGGGAGATGAAGGTCCTCATCCCCATGGCCGGCCTTATCGACAAGGACGCCGAACTCAAGCGCCTGGCCAAGGAGATCGCCCGTATCGAGGCCGATGTCGAGCGCACCCGCGCCAAGCTCACCAACCCCAGCTTCGTCGACAAGGCCCCCGCCGCCGTGGTGCAAAAAGAGCGCGATAAGATCGCCGAACAAGAAACGGCCCTCGCCAAGCTGCGGGAGCAGGAGATTCGGATCAGATCTCTTTGAACGAAGAACACATTCAATTGGTGGCGATCTCAACCCTGGCAGAGTAGACCCCACCCCCGACTTCATTATGCCTGCGGAATGAGTATCACTTTACCCAACAACAACCAAATGATTCGAAGTGGGTTTGCGTTTAACATAACAGGTCTTGCAAATAATTGATACCGCCGGGTTAATTGAAACCATGGGAAAACCTATAAAAAGTGCAATGGCATGTTGCTCCTCAACATGCAACATGCCACCGCACCGGAATAAATCCATTTAACAACGCCCTGAGCTATCTAAATTTAGGGGATGGTCTCTAGGGCAGATTTTTCCAATTGACGTAATTATTGTAGACTGCTAAGGTAATTCGAGTACCTCCGTTATACATGGCATTGCATCCGGTGCCCCATTTACCGTAGGCATGGACTCCCATGGCTATAGCCCCAGAATTGATGCCAAATGTGACGTCATTCCAAATCGGGCCTCCACTCATGCCACCAGCGGTATCTGAACTGTAGTAAATTTTTCGGGGAGCATCGCAACGGTTTTTGTCAGCACCAAGCCAATGGGTTGCGGATGGCTTATCTCCAGGATACCCTTGCACTATGGTTGGCTCATTCACCAAACTTGTCGTCTTATATTTGAAGCCAAACCAACCGGTTGTTTTGCCAACAGTGCAATTCAACTTGATGGCAGCATAATCATACTGATGATTTCCAGATACCGTCCACCCTGTTACAGAGTAAAGACCTTTCGCTGTGCAATATCCGTATGGTGCGGAGCTGCCATCTCGTCCGGGATAAATTTTGTAGGAAGCCCCGACATACCAGCTTCCACCTGACCCACCGGAATGGACGCAGTGTCCTGCGGTCGCCACGGTATTGGGCCCAATCATCCAACCCGTGCAAGAGAAGCCGGAACCGGCGCTGTTTTTGAAGTATATATAAGTGACGGCTCGGGTCGGAAAAATGGTTGTTCTCAGTCGCTGACGCCTGTCAGTCCCAATCACCGTCTCCGGTTCCGAGAGCTTTTTTGGAGCATATTTTCCGGGAACAGGGGCAGGGATGGCATCTTCTTCCTCTTGCAGAATGTAAGCAGGCACTACTCCGTTTTCGAAAGTCACCTCCCCCTCGCCCGATATAAGACCCATTTCCCCATTCCCTTCATCGAAACCAGTACCCTCGAAGGAATCCTGAAAGAAACCTAACTCTTGGGAAAAGGCTCTCGGCATGTTGGCGACATTGCCCGCAACTTCCTTTGCCTCCTGCACGGTTCCATCATCGGCAACCGCATCGTTGGGTCCCGCCATTGCAGAATTTGACAAAAAATAAGCAAGTGAAATTAGGCACCCATATTTGGTGACTTTCCACATTTTCCACGTCATGATTTTATGAGTTGAAAA
>JAGVUH010000545.1 GCA_019136395.1 Gammaproteobacteria bacterium | reverse complement strand
AGATGCCAGTCGGGAACGATGCGGGGCGATGAACAACAAGGCACCCTGGTAAGGCGTTCACCCTGTGCCTAGTCACGGTCTCTCAGTGCGGTAGCAGCGATGGCTGCTTACCCGCGGCCTGGAGCACCTCGAAGGGGTCCGGCCCCCGCCGCTCGCGCCCCGCGTCGCGCAGCCGGGACAGGTAGTCCAGCCAGAGCGGCTGCCAGCCGCGGCCGAGCTTGTAGAGCACCTCCGCCGAGGGCGAATAGACGCGCAGGTACTCGGTGGGGAGGTTAAAGCGGGCGCCGTCGTCAAAGGCGATCTCCAGCACCCGCGATTGCTGGTGGAGTTGGATGTCGGTCGGGAGGGGATGGGATTCCATGGGGTCGGGGCTCGGTCACATCTAGCGTCACTGCCAGATGGGGGCGGCCCCGTCAGAAGATCAAGACGGGCCGATGCCAGGCACGCTCTCCCCTGGCAGGACCATGACGGGGTGGGGCCGTGTAGCAACGCCTCACGGCGTCATCAAAATGGCGCGGAGCGCTGCATCATGTCCCGCCTCAGGATCAAGACTGGGCGGAACCCGGGGCCATCTCCTGGACCAGTATCCAGGGACGAATGACCAGCGTCCAGAGGTGGGCGTCGGCGGCCAGCCAGTCCCGCGCCTGCCGGTCGCTGACCAGGGCGGCTCGGCCACCATCCATCCAGGCCCGGAACTGGTCCGCCCGATCCCCGGACATGGTCAAACCGACCTCGATCAGGTCCAGGTCCGGGGCCACCCAGACCACGACCCCCTGGGCGAAGAAGCGCTGCAATTCCCGCCAGGGGGCGGTGGCGGTCTCGCCCAGGAGCTTGGCGCGCAGCAGGGTCTGCGCCGCGTCGTCCCGGTTAGGCCCGTCCCTATCCGCCACCACGGTCTCAGGCCCGATGGCGCAGGAAGTAGTTCAGCAGGGCCGTCGTCGAGGCATCGTGCCCCTCTCCCACCTCCCCGCCCTCCATCTCGCCCAGGATGACCCCGGCGAGTTGCTTGCCCAGCTCGACCCCCCACTGGTCGAAGGAATTCAGGCCCCAGATGATCCCCTGGACGAAGATGCGATGCTCGTAGAGGGCGATCAGTGCCCCCAGGGCGCGGGGGTCGATCTGCTCCGCCAGGATGGTATTGGTGGGCCGGTTGCCGGGGAAGGTGCGATGGGGCACCAGGGCCCTGATCCGCTCCGGGGCCAGCCCGGCCACCTCCATCTCCGCGCGGGCCTCCGCCGCCGTGCGCCCGCGCATCAGAGCCTCGGTCTGGGCGAAGAAGTTGGCCATCAGCTTGGCCTGGTGATCCCCGATGGGGTTGTGGCTGCGGACGGCGGCGATGAAGTCCGCCGGGATCAGTTGGGTGCCCTGGTGGATGAGCTGGAAGAAGGCGTGCTGACCATCGGTGCCCGGCTCGCCCCACACCACCGGCCCGGTGGAGTAGGTCACCGGCAGGCCCTCGCGGGTCACGCCCTTGCCGTTGCTCTCCATGTCCGCCTGCTGGAGATAGGCCGGCAGGTATTTGAGGTACTGGTCATAGGGCAGGACGGCATGAGTCCTGGCCCCGGCGAAGTTGGCGTACCAGACGCCGAGCAGCGCGAGGATGACCGGCACATTGTCCTTGAGGGGGGTGGACTGGAAGTGGTCGTCCATGGCGTGGGCGCCCTCCAGGAGCTGACGGAAGCGGTCCATACCCACCGCCAGGGCGATGGGCACCCCGATCACCGACCAGAGGGAATAGCGCCCCCCCACCCAATCCCAGAACTGAAACATGTGACGCGGGTCGATGCCGAAGGCCGACACGGCAGCGGCATTGGTGGAGACGGCGACGAAGTGATCGCGCACCGCCGCCGGGTCACCCAGGTGCTTGACCACCCAGCGCCGGGCGCTCTGGGCGTTGGTCATGGTCTCCTGGGTGGTGAAGGTCTTAGAAGCGATGATGAACAGGGTCTGCTCGGCCTCCAGTTGGCCCAGGGTCTCGCACAGGTGGGTGCCATCGACGTTGGAGACGAAGTGGACGCGCAGATCGCTGGTCTGGTAATGGCGCAGGGCCTCGCACACCATCAGGGGTCCCAGGTTGGAGCCGCCAATGCCGATATTGACCACGTCGCGGATGGGCTTGCCGGTGAAGCCGGACCAGTCACCGCTGCGCACGGCGGTGACGAAGCGGTCGATCTTCTCCAGTTCGGCGTTGATGCCGGGCATGACGTCCTCGCCGTCCACCATGATGGGGCGGTTGGCGCGGTTACGCAGGGCGACATGAAGGACGGCGCGGTCCTCGGTGTTATTGATGTGCTCGGCGCGGAACATGCGGCGAATCCAGCCCCCCAGGTCACGGGCCTCGGCCAGATCGAGCAGTCGAGCAGCAGGCGCAGGGTCTCGTCGGTGACGATGTTCTTGGAGAAATCGACGAAGAGGTGGGGGGCGCGGCGCGACAGGCGCGTGGCGCGCCCCGGATCGGCAGCGAAGAGGTCACGCATCTGGACCGCGGACATCTGCTTCCAGTGCGCCTCGAGGGCCTTCCATTGCGGGGTCTCGTTGACTAACGCCATGACGGCGGACTCCTGACAGCTGGTGGCGCTCCGCCCACCCGCAAGACACCGGGCACCGCGCAGCGCCGAAAGCAGGCCCAGTTTCCATTCCCGAAAGCTTGCGGCGCGATGACCGCGCGGGCCCTTTTATGCTAGTTTGTGCCCTTTTGCGGGCCAGGGGGCTGATTCTACCACCAGGCGGCGATCAGGGACGCCTGCCCGCGTGCGCCAGAACGGTCTTCGTCATAATCCTGGCCGGATCGCGTGAGGTTGTGGCCCGCCCGCTCCCCCTGAGGTAGCGGCGCCTGGTCTCGCGGGAAAGGCCCAGCATGGGAGCGCCTCGCCATCGACGCCCAATCCTCCACCAGTCGCCGCCGCATCCTGTTCGCCAGCAGCGAGGCCCATCCCCTGATCAAGACTGGCGGCCTCGCCGACGTGGCCGGAGCCCTGCCCGCCGCCCTGCGCGAGATCGGTCACGACGCCCGTCTGATCATCCCCGCCTACCCCCAGGCCCTGCGCCAGTTACGCGAACTGCGGCCCCTGGGCGACGTCCGCCTCCCCCTCATGGGGCGCACGGCGCGTATCCTGGGCGGGCGCCTGCCCAACAGCGAGGTGCCGACCTACCTGGTGGAGGCCCCGGAGCACTTCGCCCGCGAGGGCAATCCCTACACCGACACCAGCGGTCGCGACTGGGGCGACAACGCCGACCGCTTCATGCTCTTCTGCGAGGCCATCACCCGCATCGGCCTGGGTTGCCCGGTCCTGGACTGGCGCCCGGAGCTCATCCACTGCAACGACTGGCAGACCGGCCTGGTCCCCGCCCTGCTCCATGGCCAGCCGGACCGCCCCGCCACCGTCTTCACCATCCACAACCTCGCCTACCAGGGGCTCTTCGACCGCGCCACCTTCGACCGGCTGCACCTCCCCGAGGTGTTCTGGACCCTCCACAGCCTGGAGTTCCACAAGCAACTCTCCTTCATCAAGGGCGGCATCGTCTTCGCCGACCGCGTCAACACCGTCAGCCCCACCTATGCCCGGGAGATCATGACCAGGGAGCTGGGCTGCGGTCTGGACGGTCTCCTGACGGGGCTGGGCTGGCGCTTTTCCGGCATCCTCAACGGCATCGACTACCGCGCCTGGGACCCGGCCACGGATAGTCACATCCCGCAGCCCTACGACGCGGACTGCTTCAGTCTCAAGGCGGAGAACAAGCTGGCCCTGCAGCGGGAGTTCGGCCTGCCGCGCAACGAGGAGGCCCTGGTCTTCGGTCATATCGGCCGCCTGGTCCCGCAGAAGGGGGCGGACCTGATCCTAGGGGTGCTGCCGCGGCTGCTGGCGCATCCCAACACCCAGTTCATCCTCCAGGGCTCCGGGGAGAAGGCGACGGAGAAGGCCCTGCTGGCCGCCGCCCAGGCCCACCCCGACCGGGTGGGTATCACCGTTGGCTATGACGAGGCCCGGGCTCATCGCATCGAGGCCGGCAGTGACGCCTTCCTCATGCCCTCCCGCTTCGAACCCTGCGGCCTCAACCAACTCTACAGCCTGCGCTACGGCACCGTGCCCCTGGTGCGCCGCACGGGGGGCCTGGCGGATACGGTGATCGACGCCGGTAGCGCGGGGATCGAGCGCGGGGAGAGTACCGGCTTCTGCTTCGGACCGGCCACCCGGGAGGGTCTTTGGGAGGCGATGGAGCGCTGCATCCACCTCTATCGGGAGCAGCCCGAACG